>JAZDJF010000031.1:0-3485 GCA_043804165.1 Nitrospirota bacterium | reverse complement strand
AGGGCAGAAATACCGGGAATGACTTCAACATCTACGCGTGACACGTGATGCGTGACACGTGATGCGTTTTTATTTTTTAACGCATAACGCATAACGCATAACGCATTACGGTCTTTTAGGAGTTCAAACACCAGCCCTGCCATTGCGTATATTCCGGGGTCGCCTCCGCTGATTACAGCAACGGTCTTGCCGTTCATTGCAAGCTCAACAGCCTTTTTGCATCTTTCTATTTCCTGCGTCATTCCTGTTGATACAATCTCCTTGTCTTCTATTAGTTCCTTTATCAACTCAAGGTATGTGCCATATCCGACTATTACATCGGAGTTTCTTATTGCTTTCTGCGCATATGGAGTGATATGTTCAACACTTCCGGGGCCTGTCCCGACAATGAATATTTTTCCTTTTGCCTCTTCATTTTTGTTTTTTACACCTGACACCTGACACCTGACACCTGACTTTATTTCTGCAACTGCAACTGTTACATTTCCAATCTTTTGCTTTCTCACAAGCAACTCATCTGCTCTTGATGCAAGCAATGCTGCGGGCTCTGCAACTGCATAAGCGCCTGTTGCCTTAAAAACAATCTCCGAACTCCCTATGGGTTGGATAGACCGAACTCCTGACTCCGAACTGATTTTATTTAATTCATCAGCAGTAAATGTCTTTATGGAAAATCCATATTCCCGGACAAATTCATTAAGGCCTTTCTCATCTGCCTTGATGTCAATTGTTGCGACACTATGAATTGAGAGGAAAGATAATTTTTTTTCAGCCAGCGCTCTTTTGACAGCATCTTTAATCTCATCTGCCGCTGTCCCGCTGTTACAGCCAATGCCGATAATGAGATTTTTGGGACGCAGATACGCTTGAGATTTGGAAGCTGAGATTTGAGATTTGAGATTTTTGCTGGTTATCAGCACATCAGCGGAACTTGGCTTATCTACTCTCAAAAACCCCTCAGGCATCTTTATCTCAACTTCCGAATAAACCCTCAATTCGCCGCTGTTTAAAAACCTTGTTGATATCTCAGGAACAGTATCCCAATTCTCTATAACTAAGTCATTTTCTTTAGCCCATAAATCTATTGCAGGCAGGTTGTTAGTATCTGATGCGGTTGTAATAACAGCTTGCCCGCTGAGGAAATCTGCAATCTCTTTTGCAATTTTGTTTGCGCCCCCAAGATGCCCGCTCAAAAGACTGACGGCGAATCCCCCTTTTTCATCAAGCACAACAACAGCAGGGTCTGTCCGCTTATCCTTTATCAGAGGCGCAACAGTCCGTACGACAATGCCTGATGCCATGATAAAGATGAGATTCCCGCGCTCATTCCAGGCTTCGGAAACAGCTTCCGATTTAAATTTAAGAACTTCGACATCCGAATAAAGTCTTTTAATTTTTTTGGCAAGACTAAAACCATTATCTGTTATATAAAAAATTGCAGTTTTAATTTCCGGCTTCCGGATTCTGACTTCCGCCTTCTGACTCTTATTTCCTGTAGCCATGCTTGAAATTCCTGTGATACAGCTTTGATTCTTTGCCTAAAGATTTTTCGGATGCCCTCAGCGATTCTCCAACATATATCAATGCAGTTTTTTTAATGCCTGCATCTTTGACTAAACTTACAATGTCTTTTAGCTGACCTCTTACGACTTTCTGTTCCTTCCAAGTAGCCTTTTCAATGATTACAACAGGCGTGTCTTCGGAATAGCCCTGCAAAAGTTCGCTCTTAACTTCTTCGATCATCCCAACACTTAAAAATATGACTATTGTCGCCCTGTGCCTTGCAAGCTCGCTGAGTTTTTCAGTTTCCGGCACAGGCGTTTTTCCTTCAATACGAGTAAATATTACAGTCTGGCTTATCTCAGGGATTGTAAGTTCCTGTCCGAGTATTGCAGTGCCTGCCATTGCGGATGAAACGCCTGGGATAATTTCATATCCAATATTTAACTCCCGGAGCTTTTCTATCTGTTCTGATATTGCGCTGTAAAACGATGTGTCACCTGTGTGAAGCCTGACAACGGTTTTTCCGGTGCCTACAGCATTCCTTATGATTTCCACTATCTCATCAAGGGTCATCTTTGCAGAGTCATGGATTTCTGCATTTAAGCCTATGAGCAGTTCCGGATTTACGAGACTCCCAGCATAAATTACAACATCAGCGCTGTCAAGCAGCTTTCTGCCTTTAATTGTTATAAGTTCAGGGTCTCCCGGACCGGCGCCTATAAAAAAAACCTTGCTCATTTTTAGTGCGTGGGGGAGACTTTGTCTCCCCCACGAGCCCCCTTTTTAACTATTATCATAGAGAAATAGTTAAGGTCTTCTTCTTTGACATGTTTGATATTTTTGAATACCTTTTCATCCTCCATGCCTGCCCTTGATATATATATTGCTTTGTTTAGTAAATTCATTTCAGTGAGGGTATGAATTATGCCTTCAAATACTTTATTAACCTTCATAAGCACTACAGTGTCAAATTTTTCCAGAGTCTCCTTCAGGTTCTCAATATAATTTGCGGGCAGGATTGCGATCTTTTCATCAGCAAGCCCCAGAGATATCTTCGCCTTTGCCGCAGAGGCGTTTATGGAGGACACGCCGGGTATTATATCTATCTTTAATTCGGGTTTCGATTCAAGCAGCCTGTCATATAAATAAAAAAAAGTGCTGTAAATAGCAGGGTCTCCTAATGTGATAAAAGCGACGTCGATTCCTTTATTAAGTCTGCTCAGGATATTTTTTACAGTCTCAGCCCATTTGTTGTCAAGTTCACAATCTTCTGACTGTCTACTTGTCTTTGTCTTCCTCATCGGGAAATAGGCTTCAATAATCTCTTTATTGTCAAGGCTCAGCGCCTTCTTAACTATTGACAGCGCAAGGCTGCTTCCTTCCTCTCTGCCTTTTGGAACGCAGATGCACTTAACTTCCCTGAGAATCCGCGCTGCCTTTAGTGTCAGCAGTTCCGGGTCTCCGGGACCTACGCCTATGACATAAAACTTACCTGTCATGTCTGTTTTTCTCCAGTTATAACGAATACCGGATTTAAGGAACTCATATGTCTTCTACCACTTATAATTTTTGCCCTTGATATCGAAACCTCAGAGACCTCTACCTTAAATCCATTGTTTTCAAGGTATTGAATTGACTCATTCAAAGTCTCTATTGTAGTAGCATTTATAGCAACAATTCCAGATGTCATTTTATTGCTGATAATGTTTATTATCTCCTTAAGCCTTCCGCCGCTGCCGCCAATAAAAACCCTGTCAGGGGCTGGGAGGTTTATCAAAACATCAGGCGCCTGTCCCTTTATTATTTCAATATTGGTTGCGTCAAATTTAATCCTGTTCTCTTTGATGTTTTTAATCTGCTCCTCGTCTTTTTCAACGGCAAAAACCTTTATTTCAGGATACAGCCTTGCTGTTTCCACTGATACCGAACCTGAGCCCGTGCCTATGTCCCATAGCACGCCTTTTTGAGGAAGTCTCAACTTG
>JAZDJF010000030.1:0-4624 GCA_043804165.1 Nitrospirota bacterium | reverse complement strand
TTAAAGTGCACATCATCTTCCTCAATAATGCCTATCCTTCTTGCAATTGCCCATGCTGTAATGGGGTGATCGCCTGTAATCATTACAGGCATTATCCCTGCCTTCTTGCACATGGAGACTGCTTCTCTTGCCTCTTCTCTCGGAGGGTCTATTATTCCTACAAGGCCTATGATTATAAGTCCTCTTTCCACATTCTCATGGGACATGTCTGAGGGAAGCTCATTCCATCCCCTCATCGCAATACCGAGCACTCTCAGTCCGTCAGCAGCCATCCTTTCATTAACCCTGTGAATCTCTTCCCTGTCTATCTTTACTGTCCCGCCTGATTTGAGGATGCCGTCTGATTTTTCCAGAAGAACTTCAATCGCGCCTTTGGTGAAAGAGACATAAGGTGAATCGGTGAATGGGTGAATCGGTGAATGGGTGAATCGGTGAAACGTCGTCATGCACTTCCTGTCGGAATCAAACGGTATCTCCTCAACCCTCGGGAACAATTCTTCACGCAAGGACTTATCAAAACCGTTTTCTCTGGCAGCAGAAAACAGAGCTACCTCTGTAGGGTCGCCAATGATATTCCCGTCCCTGTCAGGTTTCGCGTCATTGCTTAAGGCAAGACTGTTCAGAAGAGTTGAAAGATGCGGGTTAGAAACTAAAAGTTTTTCCACGCCTCTGTTTCCCAATTTTTCATTCTCAATAAGTTCCCCGTTAACATACATCTCTTCCACACTCATCCTGTTCTGTGTAAGGGTTCCTGTCTTGTCAGAGCATATGTATGTGACAGAGCCCAGAGTCTCAACAGCAGGGAGCTTTCTTATCAGGGCATTCTGCTTAACCATCTTCTTTGCGCCGAGGGCAAGGGAAATGGTTATCACAGCCGGAAGCGCTTCAGGAATCGCTGCTACGGCAAGGGATATGGCGGTCAGAAGCATCAGCAAGGGCTGTTCGCCTCTTAATATCCCCATACCAAAAACAATTGCGCATATTGCAAGCACAGCAATGGCAAGCTTCTTCCCAAATGCAGCGAGCCTTTTTTGAAGGGGTGTTTTTACCTCTTCTTCCTCCTGAAGCATGGTTGCAATCTTTCCAAGCTCGGTGTCCATTCCGGTAGCCGCTGCAATACCGGCGCCTCTGCCGTAAGACACGGTAGTGCCTTTGTATGCCATATTTTTTCTGTCACCAAGCGGCAGCATCTCGTCATGCAATGCCTTTATATGTTTTTCTACCGGGATAGATTCGCCGGTAAGGGCTGCCTCTTCAATTTTCAACTGAGCGGTTTCTATCAGCCTCATATCAGCAGGAACTACCTTCCCTGCCTCAAGCAATACAATATCGCCCGGAACAATTTCTACTGCGGGGATATTTGCAGGCTTTCCATCTCTTATTACAGTGGCAATCTGCGCTGCCATTTTTTTCAATGCTGCCATCGCCTTCTCAGCCCTGTATTCCTGAACAAATCCTATGACGGCATTCAGAACAACAATCACAATTATGGCTATGGTATCCACGAGTTCGCCGATAATGCCGGAAATTATTGCAGCAGCAATCAGAACAAGAATCATGAAGTCCTTGAACTGGTCAAGGAACATCATAAAAAGAGTTCTCTTTTCTTTTTCTTTCAGTTCATTCGGGCCATATTCGAGCAGCCGCTTCTGCGCCTCTTCTGAAGAAAGCCCTTTTGAAGACGACTGCAGGTCGTCTAATATATCCTTAGTCTCTTTCTGATGCCAGCGCATGCCTTATTAATCTCCTCGTTTAAATGATTTTATTTTTTTAAAAAAAGACCACATATCAAGGCAGAGAAAACCTCTACGCTCATCCTTCCAATAGATTTTTCAAATTATCCTTCCCTAAATTGAGCGATTCTTTATTCTGTCATTCTGGCTTGTCCAGAATCTGTCCTTGTTTTAAGAAGGATTCCCGACAAGCGGGAATGACACTTATTGGGTGATTAAGTTTTGTCACAAAGCCCTGTCCAATAAGGTTATCTTCAAAAGAATCGCTCAATTTAGGCCTTAGTTATTTTTTAAACACACCAAACAGTTTGTCCAGACCGCCTTTTTCGAGCTTTGCAACTGCCTCAAGTTCTCCTGCATCAAGCCAAATTCCCTCGCATTCCGAACACTTGTCAATCTTGATTGCCTTATAGTCAATCTCTATAAGCTCCATGCCGCACTTGGGACATCTCATATTATGAAGCTCTTTCAACTTCTTCTTCTCTTCTGTTTTAAGTCTCTTATGCTTTTCCTCCTCGATTTTTTTGAGTCTCTCATACTCCATCCTCGCGATGTACTCTGCTTCTCTTTCACTTGGTTTCATCTGCAATTCCTCCTTTGTTAAAATTTTGAATTTTATGTTTTACTTTTTTCAGCAGCCTGCGCGCCCATGCAAATTCCAGCGCAAGTATCCCAAGCCCAACAGGAATAACTATAAAAGCAGGTCCCGGCAGCGCTATCATGGCAATACCTATTATAAGCACTGTAAAGCCGACTATTGCTACTATTAGTCTTTTTGCCTGGTTGATACTTTTAAGGAAAAATGAATTCATTCACGTCCTGTTAAATTCCATATCAAGATTCTAATCCTGAGATTTGTTCAATATGTTTTCTTCTTGTGAATCCCCTTATAAAGCCTCTTCATCCAAGCCTCATCAATAAAAAAGACTTTTACCGCGAAATCAAATCATATCGCAGTAAAGGTCTTGCTTGCCAGTTTAATTAATCATTAAATATTGGCCAGCGGTGCCGGCCTGCAATTACTTGCAGACGTATTGACGACATTCGCCGATTCAGCTACTCCCCTTTACCTGTTTTTAAAATACTCTAAATAGGGGGAAAAATCAACACCCCAGAATTGCCTACTTATAAAAAATCCGCCTCAACATGATTTAATTAAAATATCTTTAGGCTCTTCAGGGATTCCTGTGGGCGCATTTTTTCCTTTTTGTCATTCCGGCTTGTCCGGAATCCTTCCGGCGATGTCTTCATGCAAGTCTCTCATAGTAGGATTTCCCTGCCTGATAAGCTCTATCTTGCTTTGTCTGTTCATGTTTTTTATCTGCTTTTCTCTGATTATGGCACTCCGGCTATCACCGCAAAGCTCATAATAAACGAGCTTATGCAGGTAATACTTGGCTGTAAAGCAATGCGGATTGAGGTCGTTCTTATGCTCATAGACTCTTCGAATGAGGTCATTCGTCACCCCTACATACAAAGTCGGCCTCGCATTAGCCATAATATACACAGCAAATATATTCTCCGTCATCCAGCCATTATATCAGAAAGATTCCGGACAAGCCGGAATGACATCCACACGAAAGCCTGAAGAACCTATCTTTATTTGTTATATTCACTGAAATATTCCAAAAACCATCAGAGAAAGGTATGCTAAGGTATCGAAAAATAAATTTCCTCACAATCCCGATGTGTATCGGGACATCATTTAAATGCATTTTTTGGGTTAAGCATACAGCTTGACCCCGTTAGAAATTCCATTTCTAACGGGGTTGACAGAAAGGAGGCGGCTGTTTAATATAAATATAATATAGGAAAGAGGGGCATTTCTACTTCAACAAAAGGAATGGACAACATCTCATTATGAAGATCAGTACGAAATTGTATCTAACAGTGGCTGCATTGACTCTGCTGATGGTGGTAAGTGGTTTTGTAGGGTTTATGAGCATGTCTACCATCATCAAAACAGCAGATAGGATATCTAAGATCCGAGACTCTATGAATTTCCTCCAAGAGGTGAGGGTTGCTTGTCAAAGAGTATTGATGCCTGCCCATGATTATCTATTACATGGCCGTAAGGAAGAGGTTAAAAACTTCGATGTACTTTTGGGGATCACAAATGAGAAGTTAGATGAATTATCCAGACAAATGAGGGTACGTCCGTACTACATAGAACATCCTGAGGAGATGGAAGATATATTAGATAAGATTAGAGAGGATTTACTTAAGATAGAGGGTATAAGCCGTAAGATTTTAAACATACCTAACCCCATGGGAAGTATTGAGGCTGCTTTATGGATTGATGAGATGGATTCCTATGCCGATAAATTAACGGATAACCTTAATATATCAGTGGAATGGAACCAAAGGCGCGCAAAACAAATAATGGCTATAGCCTATAAAACCCAAACCACCTCTACAATAACCTTTATAATTACCATTTTGGTATTTGTGGGCAGTAGTGCAGGAGGAGGGATTTTAATTGTCAGATCTATAAATAGAGCCATTAGCAGGTTAGTAGAAGGGACAGAGAGGATTGCCCAAGGAGATCTGTCACACCGGGTTGCTATTGGAGCCAAGGATGAAATCAGCCACTTGGCCTCTTCCTTTAACAAGATGACAGAGGACTTACAGGCAACTACCGTATCCCGCCAGTTCCATGAAGGCATAACTGATGGTATAAGCGATGAGCTTATGGTGATTGATCCCCAGAATTCCAAGATTATTAGCGCCAATAAGGCATTCCTTGAAAGGTACGGTCCAAGGGATGAGGTAATAGGAAAGACCTGTTATGAGGTAACCCATGGTTCTTCCGAGCCCTGCAAGCCGCCAGAGCATATCTGCCCCACTGAGGAGGCATTAAGGACAGGGATGCATTCAATAGCCGAGCATAT
>JAZDJF010000029.1:0-8916 GCA_043804165.1 Nitrospirota bacterium | reverse complement strand
TCTTCGGAGTATTCAAGAAATCTTTCCACGTGAGAATTCCGTTTTCCCAAAGCCTTCTTTCAAGTTTCACACCGATTCCATTTAATATGCTGAAGGTGTTTTGTATCATATTAGCCCAAGCGCCTCTTTCGTTATTTTTTCTGCTGTTTCAAACACTGCCTTCTTTTCTTCTTCTGTTCTTGCCTCGATGTAAAACCTTACCTTCGGCTCTGTCCCTGAAGGCCTTATCATTAACCATGAACCATCGTCAAAGACAAGTTTTGTTCCGTCACCTATAATAACATCACTGACGGTTCTTTTGTTTTCACCGATATTAAGCGCGGCTCCAACTTTGTAATGCTCTCCGATAACTGAAAGCTTTTTAATCAACGGCTTTCCGACAAGAGAGCGGTCAACCGAAATGCCGGAGCGGTCAGGATAATAATGTCCGAATTCATTCATTATGTCTTTCAGATATTCGCTTAGGTTCCTGCCTGTTACTGCCATCATCTCTATTGCAAGAAGAAACCCGAAGATCGCATCCTTTTCAAGAGTATGATTATATCCTGTCATCCCGTCTGATTCTTCAAAAGCAACCACTGCCCTTTCTTTTGATGACCGGAGCATATACGGCCTAAAATTTTTAAACCCTACTTTTGTCTCTCTTACGCCTATGCCGAGTTTCTTTGCTATGGCATTAACGAGATTGCTCGTGCCGACAGATTTCACGCCTATCCCCTTAATCTCTTTATATACGCTCAGAAAATGGAATGCCATTGCTCCGAAATAATTCATCGGTATCTGCATATTTGCGTCAGCGTGTCTTATGCGGTCGCCGTCAGGGTCTATAATAACTCCCATTTTGAATCTCGCATTGCTCTCACGTAAAACCCTTTCAACCCCTTGCATGTTTTTCTCTGACGGTTCAGGAGCCACGCCACCGAAAAGAAAATCATCCTCTGTCCGCAAAAATTTAAATTTTGCGGCCTGCATCCTGCATCCTGCATCTTTGAGTATTTTCTGGATGCGTCCTCTTGTTGCGCCGTGAACATTGTCAACGCAAAAAAAACAATCCTCGTTGTCTATAAAACTCCTGATTTTTTCTATATCCAGAGTCTTTCTCTCATTTATGTATCTGATATAGAGTTCTGCGAGATCAATTTTTTCAATGTTCTCAGGTTTCACCGGTTCCAAAATTACATTCTCTCTCATCATCCTGCTTGCAATCTCTTCTATTTTTGCTGTAATCACGTCTCCTGCAGGCCCTCCGTCCGAGGGATTAAACTTGAGCCCCGCATAATTTGCAGGATTGTGTGAAGGAGTTAAATTAACAGCACACGCTGCGCCCAACATCTCTATCCCCGCTGAAAACTCAGGCGTGGCTGCTTCGCCTGCATACCATGTTCTTATGCCTTGTTTTTGAAGAAACCCTATGACTTCCATCGCAAATTCAGGGCCGAGGAATCTGTTGTCATGTCCAACAATAACCCCGCGGCTTTTCACACCTTCGAAACCTGAAACGCCAATTGCCTGCATCACTGACTCATCTTTGCTTTTAAGCATTTCTATAATTGCTGAAGTCACAATGCGCAGATTATTGAATGTAAAGTCAGTTCCTATCTCACCGCGCCAGCCTGAAGTGCCGAATACTATTTTTGCCGGTGCGGTATTTTGTCTCGCAAACTTTTCTATGACAGAAAGCAGTTCTCCGTTTTTTGAAACATCTGACAGTATTTCTTTCCAGCAGGAAGCAGCATCCCTGAACTCACGAACCATTAATCCTCCCTTCATCAATTTTTACTTCTTCTCTTGTCATTCTCCCGATGCTTCGGGGTTCGGAATCCTTCTGAAAGATTCTGGACAAGCCAGAATGACAGAAAATGAGGCGACCCTGTGGAAAGACTACAGGGAGATGCAATTTTAAACTTTGTTCTTCAAAACTTTCTTTGCTTTCTCAACTATATTTTCTGTTGTAAATCCGAACTTCTCAAACAGTATCTCTCCTGGCGCAGATGCTCCGAAATGGTCTACTCCTATTGCTATCCCATCCAATCCAATATACTTATGCCATCCGTGCGTTGAACCTGCTTCAACAGAGACCCTCGCCTTAATATCACGCGGCAGCACCTTATTCTTATACTCCTCAGATTGTCCTTCAAAAAGTTCCCACGACGCCATATTCACAACGCGTGCTTTAATGTTTTCAGTCTTAAGCCTTTCATATGCCTCAAGCGCAATATGCGCCTCTGAACCGGTTGCAATTAATATAACTTCAGGATTATGAGGAGCAGAATCAGCAAGTATATAGCCTCCTCTTTTTACTCCTTCGGCAGATTCATACTTATCTCTGTCTATAACAGGAACCTTTTGTCTTGTGAAAATCAGAGCAACAGGACCGTGCTTATGCGTAACTGCTATTTCCCATGCCTTTGCAGCTTCATTGGCATCAGCAGGTCTTATAACTGTCAATCCCGGCATTGCCCTCAGACTTGAAAGCTGTTCCACTGGTTGGTGAGTCGGCCCGTCTTCTCCAAGGGCTAAGGAGTCATGCGTAAAGACATAGATGACATGCAATTTCATTAACGCAGCAAGTCTGATGGCAGGTCTCATATAATCTGAAAATATTAAAAAAGTGCCTGCAAAAGGAATCAAGCCTCCATGAAGCGCCATTCCGTTTGATATGCTTCCCATTGCATGTTCTCGCACGCCAAAGGCTATGTTTGCGCCTCCATATCCCCATTCACCTGATGCTGCGCCCTGCACATTTTTATCCGCTGAATCAGGAAACTGGAAATTGCCTTTTCCTTTAAGCTCAGTATTGGTTGAAGGATTCAAATCAGCAGAGCCGCCTATCAAAGAAGGGATATGATTCGCTATTTCATTCATTACTTTTCCCGAAGCAGAGCGTGTAGCAATGCCCTTTGGGTCAAGAGGGAAAACAGGGATGTCCTTATCCCATGCATCAGGAAATTTGAAATTCATCATATTATCCCATTCAGATGCAAACTTAGGATATGTTTTCCTATACGAATTAAATTTCTCCTTCCATTCTGATTCAAGCCGTGCACCTCTATCTACCGCTTTTCTGAATTGTGCAAGAGCTTCTTTCGGTATATAAAATTTTGGTTCCAGTGGCCAGCCGAGATTATTCTTTGTGGCTGTGACCTCATCATGCCCGAGCGGAGAGCCGTGCACTTCAAATGTATCCTGTTTATGAGGGCTTCCATAGCCTATATGCGTCCTTACTGAAATCAAGGATGGGCGTTCTGTTTCTTCCTGTGCTTTTTTTACTGCCTCTGAAACAGCTTCTATGTCATTGCCATCCTCAACATTCTGAACATGCCATCCGTATGCCTCAAACCTCTTGCATACGTCCTCAGTAAACGTAAGTTTTGTCTCTCCTGATAGAGAAATGTGGTTATTGTCATAAAGGTATATCAGCTTTCCAAGCTTAAAGTGCCCTGCAAGTGACGCTGCTTCTGAGGCAATTCCCTCCATCAGATCTCCGTCGCTCACTATCGCATATGTGAAGTGATTTACTATCTCATGTCCCGGTTGATTAAACTTTGCCGCAAAAAATCTTTCGGCAATCGCCATTCCTACACCCATTCCAAATCCCTGCCCCAGAGGGCCTGTTGTGCATTCAACTCCGGGCGTATCTCCATATTCAATATGCCCTGGCGTCTTGCTTCCCCATTGCCTGAATCTCTTAATTTCTTCAATGGGCAAATCGTATCCGGTTAAATGCAGAAGCGAATAAAGAAGAGCAGAGCCGTGACCTGCGGAAAGTACAAACCTATCCCTGTCATGCCATTTTGGATTTTCAGGATTATGTTTAAGAAACCTTGTCCAGAGAACATACGCCATGGGAGCTGCGCCCATTGGCATTCCCGGATGCCCTGAATTGGCTTCCTCCACCATATCAACAGAAAGCATCCTGATAGTGTTAATGCATAACTCATCGATATTCATAAAAACAGTCCTTTCATTTACAATATTATATAATTTATATTATCAAATTATGAGAAAAAGAAACAGGATTTTGGGATTTGGCTCCCGGGGAGGGATTCGAACCCCCGACAGGGTGGTTAACAGCCACCTGCTCTGCCAACTGAGCTACCCGGGAATTTCTCGGTTAGAAGATTTTTATTATACACCAAAAAAGCGCTGCTGTGTCAAACTCTCCTACCCTCTTCTCTCAAATGCCTTTGCTCCGGCAAAAACAAAGATAACCGACAGCGCAATAATAACCGCAAGGTCAGTAACAATGCTGAAATCAGGGCTCATCGGTCCATGCGCAAGAGGAGAAATTACATGCTTCAGCGCATCTACACCGTAAGTGAGCGGATTAAGCTTGGCTGCAAACCTCAAAGCCTCCGGAAGAAGTTTTACAGGATACATCGCGCCTGAGAGAAAGAACATCGGCATTATAATAAAATTCATAATTGCGCTAAAGCTCTCATAACTCTCATAAAAAGTTGCTATCACTATCCCAAAGGCAGACACCGAGAAAGACACAAGCATACATATAACTACTGCGCCGATTATATCTGCTGCGCCAAGCTTAAGCCCAAGAAGAGGGAAAAGCAAAAGTACAATCACAGCCTGAAGCGTTGATACAATGCTTCCGCTTAATGCCTTCCCTACAACTATTGTAAGCCTTGACACAGGAGCGACAAGTATCTCTTTCATAAAACCAAACTCTTTATCCCAGATAATAGAGATTGAGGAGAACATTGAGCTGAATAAAATTGTCATGCCCAATATGCCCGGAAATATGAACTGCATGTATGAAACGCCGTCAACCGGAGGAACAAGCCTTGACATCCCCGCGCCGACAAGGAAAAGCCATACAAGGGGTCTTGCTATTGCAGAGACAAGCCTTGACCTTTCCCTGACAAACTTCTTGAATTCCCTTGCAACTATAACGTATATCGCATTAAATTCCATATTCGTTTTTCATTCCCCCATAAGCAGAATAAGAATGAGCGGCATCAGAGATTTTTCGGTAACAGTTATTAGCGAAACGAAGCGACCACAGCCCCGACTGTCTGAGTTCCGAAAGCTTTCGGAACGAGTTTCGGGGATGTAGCTGAGTGAGCTTAGAACTGTCGAAAAATATCGTAGCAAGCGAAAGCTTATTCTGCTTATGAAACATTTAATCGCCTCACTCATGCCTCCTCCTGTATGCCCTCACCTCCTCTTTTATCGTATCCGTATCAGCGCCCTCTTCCTCTCTTATCGCCTTCCCTGTCAGTTTTAAAAAAACATCATTAAGAGTCGGCCTCTGGAGTCTCACAGACAAAACACTATCGCCGAGTGTCCTTATAAGTTCGGGAATGCATGTATCTCCCCTGACTGTTGAGATAAAAAGCTCGCCGTCCCTTATTGATGCATCAATATCAAGCGCGCTCTTTATCTCATCCTTTGCCTTTGCATTATCCCTCGTTTTCAGATATATGACATCTCCACCTATTACTTTTTTGAGTTCTTCCGGACTGTTCATTGCAATAATGTTTCCATTATCAATAATGGCTATGTTATCGCAGACCTCTGCCTCATCCATGTAATGCGTTGTCATAAAGATTGTCACTCCATATTTTTCCGGAAGCGCTGTTATGAACTCCCAGAGATTTGACCTGCTCTGCGGGTCAAGCCCCAGTGTCGGTTCATCCAGAAACAGCACCTTTGGCCTGTGTATCAGCCCCCTCGCAACTTCGAGCCTTCTCTTCATACCGCCGGAAAATTTTTTGACAAGGTCATCTTTTCTGCTGAATAAATCAACAAGCTTCAAGACATCATCAACCCTTTTTCTGCGTTCGGTCTTTTCAACATTATAAAGATATGCATGAAATAAGAGGTTTTCCTCTGCGGTTAGGTCTTTATCCAGAGTTGTATCCTGAAAGACTATGCCGATTGACTTTCTTACAGATGAGGATTCTTTTGTGCAGTCATATCCATTCACAAGGGCATTCCCTGAAGTTGGCGCAAGCAGAGTGCAGAGGATGCTTATCGTGGTTGTCTTGCCTGCGCCGTTAGGCCCGAGGAAGCCGAATATCGTTCCTTCCTCCACATTAAAGGAGATGTTATTTACCGCAGTGATACTGCCAAATCTCTTTACTAAATTCTCAACCTTTATTATCGGCATTTAACCTTATAATACTAATGCGCATTGAAAAGCACAAGCGATGCTCCTTGACAATAAAGGGGCTTTAATTAATAATGAACATGCATACATATTTCCAAAGCAGGGCATTACTTATGGGGTGATAATGCTTAAAAAAAGGATGTTACTATGGATAGCGTTAGACATCAGACTAATCTGCGATATATTCAGGAGTTGTTTGGTCACGTAAGTTCAAAGACAACAGAAATATATACGCATGTAAGTAGCAAGTCATTAGGCAGGATAAAAAATCCTTTGGATACTTTAAACTTAATTTGGATACTTTAAACTTAAAAGGAAAGGAGGTAATAACTGACAAAATCTGTCAGAGAGAAAGGAAACTCTGAGGTTTCATCCAGAGTTGGTATATCCGCATTGCGTATATACTCCCATTTTGGTGGTGTATACACAATTATTGCGGATGTGAAGTAGATACTCGGTCATCGGCTTCGCCGCATCCCGATATCTGCTCATTGTGGGCAAGGAAAAATCATATTATGCAAGGGGGTTTTACAATGCTTAACCACAAAAGAAACATTATTAGGGGCATGGGAATACTAACCATAATTATAGGTATATTTGTTTTTTCAGGGTGCGCAGGAACCATGCAAGCAATACAGCATAGAGAGATGTCATTATCTGCAAAAATGAGTGACACTATCTTTCTTGATCCCGAAGTTCTTAATAAAAACAGAAGTGTTTTTGTAAGAGTTACAAATACGAGCGATTTTCAGGAAATTGATTTTGCCGAGCTTTTGAAACGTAAGCTTGTGTCCAAAGGTTGTTCTATAACGAACTCTCCTTCATCAGCAGGATATATTGTTCAGGCAAATCTTTTATATGTGGGAGATGAAAAGAAAGACCTAACCGCAGACGGTATGTTGGCAGGTGGTTTTGGAGGGGCTTTAGCTGGCAGCACTATTGGAAGTGGACGGATAGGGCCAACAGCAGGTGCGTTAGGCGGAGCCGTTGTTGGAAGTGTAGTGGGTGGGATTGTAGGTTCTATGATTCATGTCGACACATATCTCGGAGCTGTAGACATTCAGATTAAAGAGGCATCTGAGGGAGTTGTAAAAGGTGTGATGAAAACAGACACCAAGCAAGGTTCATCAACTACACTGCAAACTGAAAAAGAAGTAAAGTCAAACTTCCAGGAATATCGGACACGTATAGTAGTTAAAGCTACACAAACAAATATTAACCGTATAGAAACGTGCAACGCAATAGCAGACAGGCTTGCGACACAGATAGCAGGAATATTTTAACAATGAATCTCTTCCAAGTAATTTTTATGTAATGCAATGAAAGAGGTTAGGTTTTGAAACTCGGCTTTTAATAAGTATGCCCGCAACAGCAGATAACAGCGGCGGAAAAATGAAAACAAAAAAGATGGCAGACTCTAAGAACGGAAAAGGGGACAGGTGTTAATGCTCCATGAAATGAATCATGCCCGCAGCTACAGATATCATGGGGCAAGAAGATTAACAACAAAATCCTTCGGGCTTCATCTGTGCCACACCTGTTATCCATCTCATCTGAAAATTCTACCTCACTCATATCTCAACGCTTTTATAGGATCATACAGCGATGCCTTTCTTGCAGGATATACGCCGAAGAATATTCCAACTGCCGCTGAAAACAAAAAGGCGACAATAACAGACCACAGGGCAAGATGTGTCGGAAGAACATCAACTGCGCTGAAGGTTCTCTTAAGAATAAAAAACATTACCAAAAGAATTATTGCCGAAAAAAACCAGAAACTCCGTTTCCTGTAAAAAGACATTTGCGTTTCCTCTCTAAAAATTAATCTACTAAAGTTTACCACAAATAAAAACCGGCGGCTTGAACAGTATCTGAGGTTATCAGTCTCTCAGATTACATAATCAAGCAGAGTGAATACAAAGACGGTTATGCTTATATAGCCGTTCATGTTAAAAAATGCCATATCAAGCCTGTTGAGGTCATCGTGCTTCACAAGGGAATGCTCATATATGAAAAGTCCTCCTGTGAAAGTCATTCCAATCCAGTAAAATATCCCGCGGTCAAAGATTATCCCAGTAAACGCAAGCAGTCCCCATGTGATGAGATGGAAAACTCTTGAAAAAAGCAGCGCATCCTTAATGCCGAACTTCTCAGGAATTGAGCGAAGACCGTGCGCCCTGTCAAATTCAATATCCTGAAGCGCATAAAGGACATCAAACCCTGCAAGCCAGAAAACCACGGCAAACACCAGAGGAAGTATCTCTGAGTCAAATGTCCCTCTTACGGCAATCCATGCGCCCAGAGGCGCTGCTGAAAGCGCAATGCCGAGGACAAAGTGCGAGAGCCATGTAAATCTCTTTGTATATGAATAAAGAAACAGAACGGCAATCGCCAGAGGGGAAAGTTTCAGGCAGAGGGGATTAAGCATATACGCAGAAAGGACAAAAACTGCTAATAATATTACAGTGAAAAAAACAGCGCTGCCAACCTTTATCTTTCCTGAAGTGATTTCCCTGTTTATCGTCCTTGGATTTTTCGCATCTATCTCTCTGTCAATAATCCTGTTTAATGCCATTGCCCCTGACCTTGCGCTGACCATTGCAATAACAATCCAGAATATCTGCCTCAGAGACGGAATCCCGGATGCAGCTATCACAGCGCCTGTCAGTGCAAAAGGAAGGGCAAATACAGAGTGGGAAAACTTTATCATCCGAAGATACAGGGTTATTTTTTCAAGCAATCTGTTATCTCCTTTTTGTATTCATTCTATCATTACCCTTTCACATTTT
>JAZDJF010000028.1:0-3455 GCA_043804165.1 Nitrospirota bacterium | reverse complement strand
AAATAATACGGGAAGTGTCCTATTCAAAAGTCTATTCAAAAGTGCACTATTCAAAAGTGCAATATTGTTGCCTTGGTATGTCGAGGTGATATTTCTGAGAACACAATAACAAGTGTATCACTGAACAAATACAAGTTTGCCCTGGATGTGACATATAGCGGCTTATTGAAAGCATAACCGGCGAATAGACCTGTTTAGCTTCGCTTTCAGGTCATCCGCAACGACGTTAATCCAATATCCCCTTAATATCCCCCTCATTCACAGGGCCGAAGACTGTGACAGCGAAGGCATTTTTGGACATAAGCCTTTTCGAGAGTTCCTTCACGCGCTTTAAATCTACGGCATTGATATCCTTTATTAACTCAGAAGGCGAAAAATATCTTCCGTAGTATATCTCCTGCCGCGCTATGTTCTGCATCCTGCTGGACGTTGATTCAAGGCCGAGGATGAGATTGCCTTTAAGCTGTGCCTTAGCCCGTTCAAACTCGATCTCTGTCATATTATCAGCCAGTTCCCTCATCTCCTTAACTATGAGCTCCATCACCTGGGCAACCCTCTTCCTGCCTGTGCCTGCATAGACAGCCCAGAGACCTGTGTCGAGATATGAAGATATGTATGAATATATCGAATATGTAAGCCCCCTCTTCTCCCTTATCTCCTGAAAGAGCCTCGAGCTTACGCCGGCGCCAAGGATTGTATTAAGGAGAAAAAGCACATACCTTTCATCGCTTGCCACAGGAATGCCCTCGACCCCGATACAAATATGAGCCTCTGAAAGTTCTTTACTGCATACTCTAACCTTTCCGTTAAATGCAGGCTGCGGCCCTTTTTCAGGCTCCGAACCTCTCCTCAGAGACCCGAGGCTGTGATTAAGCGCATCAAGGAGTTTATCTGCATCAAAATTACCTGCACATGCCATAACCGTATCTTTGGTCCCATAATATTTTTTCAGGTGACTGACAAGGTCTTCCCTCTTAAATGATTTAATTGTCTCCTTTTTCCCAAGGACAGATTGTCCTATGCCTTCATTACCCCATATCGTCTGGTTAAAAAGGTCGTGTATATAGTCATCAGGAGTATCCTCAACCATTTTTATCTCTTCTTTTATAATCCCCCTTTCCTTCTCCACATCATTTTCCGGAAATGCAGAATGAAGAAATATATCCGACAGAAGCTCGATACCCTTATCAAAATATTCGTCGAGGACCTTTATATAGAATGTCGTGTTTTCCCGTGAAGTAAACGCATTGAGGTCTCCGCCGATCGAATCAGTGTCAATAGCTATATCCTTTGCGGAACGCTTCTGGGTGCCCTTGAAAAACATGTGTTCGAGGAAATGTGATATGCCGTTCTTTTCAGGCGGCTCGTTTCTTGAACCAACCTTGACCCATATGCCCAGGGCAACTGAGCGGACATCCTTAACCTGCTCCATAACCACAGGTATGCCGTTTTCAAGATATGTTTTTTTGAACATAATTAATCCCCTTCGGGGTTAAGGAACAAATAAAGTGAGGATACACGATACAAGATGCAGGATTCAGGATAAAGAATATCGTGGATCATGTATCTTGCATCCTGAATCTTGTGATTTACTCTTTTGCTGCCTTTTCTCTCAGTGCCTCTTTTCTGCTTAAACGTATCTTGCCGGTCCTGTCCATCTCAATTACTTTGACAAGGACTTCCTCTCCCTCTTTAAGCACATCTGTAACCTTTGCTATTCTCTTCTCATCTATCTGGGATATATGAAGAAGGCCTTCGGTGCCGGGCATTATCTCTACAAATGCTCCAAAATCGACAATACGCTTCACCTTCCCGAGATATATCCTCCCAACTTCCGCCTCTGCAATGATTCCGTTTATTATCTCTATTGCCTTCTGGGCTGATGTTTCATCAGCAGATGCAATGTTTATCACACCTGCATCATCAATGTTTATCTTAACCCCTGTTTGCTCTATTATTCCCCTTATCACCTTGCCGCCTGTACCGATGACATCCCTTATCTTTTCCTGTTTTATCTGCATTGTATATATCCTCGGCGCATGGGGAGAGAGTTGTTCTCTCGGCGCCGATATCGCCTCTTTTATTTTCGAGAGTATAAAAAGCCTTCCCTGTTTTGCCTGCTCAAGCGCCTTTTCCATGATAGAGTAATTTATACCGCCTGTCTTCACATCAAGCTGAAATGCCGTAATGCCGTTCTCCGTTCCCGTAACCTTGAAATCCATATCGCCGAGATGGTCTTCCAGCCCCAGAATATCCGTAAGAACAATATTTTTGTCGCCTTCCTGCACCAATCCCATTGCAATGCCTGCAACCGGAGCCTTTATCGGAACGCCTGCATCCATAAGCGCCAGCGTGCCGCCGCATACTGTCGCCATTGAAGACGAGCCGTTTGATTCAAGGATGTCTGAAACGATTCTTATTGTATAAGGAAATACTTCCTTAGAAGGGATTACAGACTTAAGCGCCCTTTCTGCGAGAACTCCATGTCCTATCTCACGTCTTCCCGGTGAACGCAGCGGCTTTACCTCTCCAACGCTGAAAGGAGGGAAATTATAATGGAGCATAAATGTCTTATAGCTCTCTCCCTCAAGCGAGTCAATCCTCTGTTCGTCATCAGCAGTGCCGAGTGTTGCCACAACAAGCGCCTGCGTCTCGCCCCTCACAAAGAGAGCAGAGCCGTGAGCCCTCGGAAGCAGTCCCACCCTTGAACTTATATGTCTTATCTCATCGGGTTTTCTTCCGTCAGACCTTATCCCCTTTTCTATAATCATCCTTCTTACAAGGTCTTTTTCAAGTTCAAAAAATGCGTCGGCTATATCTTTGGTCATATTTTTTTCAGGCGTATTGAAATGCTTTATAGTCTCATTCAGAATCAGGTCAAGTGTATCCTGCCTCCTCTGCTTGCCTGGAATCTTTACTGCTTCTTTCATCCTTTCAATCACATGTTCCTTTACTTTAGCCCTCAGCTCTTCATCAACCACAGGAGGAGTTAACACGCGTTTTTCTTTGCCTACGGCATTCCTGAGGTCTTCCTGCACTGCAACTATGAGCTTAATCTCTGCATGAGCATAATCTATCGCCTTAAGAAGCGCCTCCTCTGAAACCTCAGATGTTGCTCCCTCTACCATCAGAACAGAATCTTTGGTTCCCGCGACAATAAGGTTCATGTCAAGTTTCTCTAATTCTGATAAGGCAGGATTTATAATGAAATCTCTGTTAATCCTCCCGACTCTAACAGCAGCGACAGGCCTGTCAAACGGGATATCGGAAATCATCAGCGCAGCAGACATGCCGGTTATTCCGAAGACATCGGATACATTCTCATCGCCGTATGAAAGAACAGAAACAATCCCCTGAGTTTCACAAGAAAACCCTTTAGGGAACAATGGACGTATAGGACGGTCTATAAGACGGGAGGTAAGAACTTCCTTTTCGCTCTGCCTGCCTTCCCTCTT
>JAZDJF010000027.1:0-5216 GCA_043804165.1 Nitrospirota bacterium | reverse complement strand
GAACTGCACAAGCAGCACCGGATCCTTGTTGCATGCCTCTAGGATTGCCGCAGCAGCAGTAAAAGGAAGCGTAAATATGCATCCTGCAATTGCAACGACATTCTCAGCCATGGCTTTCATCTCTCTTTCAATGACCTCGCCCGCATTGCCCTTCAGGGGAAAAGCAATCCAAATGCCGTCATATTCAACCCTGTACTGCTTCAAGACTGCAAGCTTCATGAACATCTCTGACGGAACTTCCTCCGGCTTCGAGTAATCCGCAATCTTCACCATAGTCCATTTGAAATCCTCTCCTTGGACTGTGAAAATTTTCTTGCCGTTTTCAGACTTATGGAAACAAAACGGCTTTGCCTCCAGGCCGATCTTTCTCAGGCCTTTGCTTATTTCCCTTCCTGCCCTCAGCGGATTCCTTGACCTGCTTAACACCCTTGGTTCTGCCGGGCTCTTTTCTTTTTGAGGCTCAAACCGCCTGATTATCACCCGTTTCCTGCCGGTAAGCATGGCTTCCCTGTCAACGGCTCCCGGCAACACGTTTCTTTCTGAAAGCAGGTCCTTAATTCCCGAATCATGGGTAAATCTTTTCCTTGTCATAAGATTTTCCATCTCATTCCTCCTGGTTTTTGTTCTGGTTAATCAACTCGTCAAAATCCTTTTTCAGAATCTCAGAAAGCAACAGCACCGTTGTCTTGTGCCTCATTTCTTCAGGCAATCCTGTAATAATCTGCATCACCTCCTCTTTGACTTTTTTATCTTTGCAGGCAATAATCACAAAATCAGCTCTTGCAAGATTAATGTCCTTCTCGGTATTCTCCTTCTCATGAATAGAAGTCATTGCAACCTCTATCGCTATTAACTTGCCTTCACGATCGACTGCTACATCAATAAACTTCCCTGATTTGTTCAGCTCAATTTCTGCCTTGCGTTCCTTGAAATGCTCTGCAATTAAAAACTGCCATACCAAATGCTCGTAGCCTGCGCCCTTGCCATAAAATTTCTTTTCCTCAAGATTAAGCAGCTTGTATGCAGGATCAAGAAGAACGGGAAACTTGCTTATGCCCTTGCCTTTTACTATGCTCACGATTTTTATCATTTCTGATTTTTCCAGTGCCTTGAAGAGCCTGTCTGACTTGCACGCGGAAAAACCGGCAACCCCTGTGATTTGCGTCAGGGTGAGTTTGTACTGATATATGCTTATTGCCATAAGCAATCTTCGCTCATCGGCAGTAAGCTTTTCCTTTTTCTCCTGTTCCTCAAATTCCCGCCTGTATCTTGGCTGAATCCTGAATGCGGAAAGAATCCTTGCATTGTTTTGCCTTACAAGTTCATCGCTTATGAAATTCATAAATCCACCTCCGGAACTTTTGCTATAAAAGGCTCCTGGTATCTTGATGAAAACTTTATTACAACTTCGCGGGGGGAAAGCTTGTAGCAGTAATCTCTCTGTTTCTCATCTTTCAGCCCCATGCTTTGGAACATGTATTCAAGGTCCTTGCCGTTTGAAAGGGAAAACATGATTTTTGCAAAGGCATTGCTGTGTATTGAAGCGCCAAGCTGATGTGGTGTTTGTGTACAGCAAAAAATGTTTATCCTGTTTTTCCTTACGGTAGTAAGCAGATGATGGATTATTGGTAATCCTAAATCAGGCCTCTTTTCATAGGAAATGTCAAATATCAGATTGGCATCATCTATTCCTATAAAATGCCTCAGGCTTGTTTCGCGAATCATCTTGCAATAGAATAAGTAACTTAAAAGGTAATTAACCATAAATATCTGCTGCTCTGTAGTCAGATATAGAATTTCAAAGATGGCATGCGTGTCTATCAAAGAACCTGCATGCCCTCTCGAGCAGTCAAACACATTTGAAAGACTGCTTTTTATCAGGCCTCCTAACCTGTTCAGGATGCTTTCCTGGTATCTTGCATCCCTAGAGATTGCCGGAAACTTCAATGACTTAACGTAGTAATAAAGGTCAAACAAGCTGGGAAAATAACCTGTCTGATAATACTTAAGATATAAATTGTTCATGCACTCCATCAGAAAGCCCTTTGAGCCTTCATACAGCCTGAACGCCTGTATAAAGAAATCTGCAAAAATGCCTGCCCACTCTGTTGCCTTCAAGCCCTGGGGCGGCTCTAAAGGATTCAGCTTAATCTCAGAGAAGGTTACAACAAGAACGTCCTTGCTGATTTTAAGCAACCCCCTCATGTCCTGGGCTTTAACGAATAACCAGCAGATTATTTTTTCCATTACTCTGCCCTTCTTCCTTTTGTTTTCTGTCAAGCAATAGAGCGGAAGCAAAGATTACCTTCAAAAGCGTTGACTTGCCTGTGCCTGTCTGTCCTGCAATCAAAACATGGCATTCCTCAGGGTTTATTCCCACTGCTTTTTTATTTTCACTTATCCCGAATCTCAGCAAACCATCAACCTCATTGCCTGGCTTGGGAAATGGCGAGGTGAAAAGCCTGTTGAAAGTCAGGGTCGGCATGACAAGCTCCCAGAAGTTCTCAATCATGTCCTCGTCAGGATCAAGGGCAATGCCTATCAATGCCCTGTAAACAAGAGGATTTTCTATGCCATGCTTTTTGGCCAGGCTCAAGAGTTCAGTTGCAGGATTTTTTGTTTCTTCGTGCATTTAAAACCTCCTTAACAGCCTCATCTTGTAAAGAATCACACATCTGAAAGAGCAAAACCATGTTCCGCCCCATACCTTGCCGCAGCCCCTGCTTACGCAGCATGTTCTTCCGCAGGGACATCTGTGCAGGCTCTGGATTCTCACAATGCCCTGGCATGCCTGGCATCTTGTAACTCCTGCAGTCGAACTGCCGTCCCCAAGAACTTTTGGCTTGTTCACGAAGATTGTCTCGGGCATTCCCGCCTCGTTCAAAACTGTCTGCTTTGAGGTTTCAAAAATCACCTCTTCCTTGCCGCCGTCATCCAGAATTATTTTTTTCTTCTTTGCAGTCAGGGGATTTACCTTTAGCAGCTTGATAAAATTTTCCATGAACTCCTGCTCATCCATAAGAACCCCCTTTCTTTAATCAGGCGCTTCAAAATTCAGTATTATTGTTGTGTTCTCAAAATCACAGTCCTCAAACTTGACCATGTTGATAACGTTGTTTTGAGCTAAAACTTTCTTTTTGTTTTCGTCCTCCTTTAACTCCGGCTTTCTCTCTTTGCTCAAATCCAGGTTGTGAGTTTCAGGATCAAAGATTCTAAAAGGGTATGGGTTTTTCATTTCTCCTCCTTTCCTTCAGAAATCATCGTCAAACTCTTTATCAAGCTCTATTCCTACATCTGCATGAAAATCACCTGCATCTTTTTCAGGCAATTCTGTGGTGTTTTCATGTCTCGTGACAAAGCTTTTACTTTCTACTATGGCTTTGGGCTCATCGTTTGCAGATTCAGCTTCCTTATCATCCTTATGCCTAGACTCATAATCCTCAATCATCCTCTTTTCTGCCGCAAGCTTTTCTTGTTCCTTTCGTTCTGCAAATTCTTCTGCTTTCTTCTGCCAGAATTCCATGCCTGGATCCTTCTCAGGCTCGTAAATCTCATAATCATCGATATTCCGCTCGGACTCATCTTTGGGAATTCTCGGCCTCAACTTTTTTCCCCGAAGCGTATCAAAAAGTGCCTTAAGAAATCCCTTAAAATTAGGCGGATATCTCATCCTGCCTCCTCAGTTCACATTTATTCTTATTACTCTGAAATTCCTGTATCACCTATCTTTTTTTATAAAAGTTCTATTTCCACTTAGAGCGTACCACATGAAAGTAATGTGAAAGCCAATCTAAAGTAATTGTGAAGTAAGGGTGATTTTTAGGTTTGAAAAGATTTAAAAATTCTGGGATAGTGGCGTGAAAGTGGAAGGCATAAGTCTTGAAAGCATAATAGATGAAAGCAAGAATGGCAACGGAAGGTTTACCTTAGATACAGATTTGCGGGATTTTGTGAAAGGGATAGAATATGAGACTGACTTACCACCGCAACTCAAACTACTTATGCTAAATCATGGATACAAAAACTGGAAGAGTAAGGGATTTGATACAATACGGGATTTAATTTTAAGTTACAGAAATGGAGTTTCTAATTGGAGTGAAAAAAGCAGGAAGGTGTTAAATTGCACCCTGACTAAATATGGTTTTCAGGAGCTTGCTCCAAAGAAATATGCTCGCTCTTAACAATTAAACAGTAATCACAATCACCGGTACAGCGATATCCCAATAAGCGCTCAGATTCAATTTTCAGATTTCTGTCCAACCCCATTGCTGTAAATACGGCGTTCAAAACAGATATTTCATTCTTAACGCTATCCTGATAATTTCTGGGCAGATCCGTTGCTTCCATGTCTCCCCAAACATGCGACCAACCAACTCTGTAAAGCCTCTCCGCATTAAACAATCTATCCTTGTGCCTGAGAAACCACAGCAGGAGTTTATACCTGGCAAATTTTATGCTCACTTGTTCATATTTTACCTTTTTGGTTTGCTTGCTCCTTCTGGCTACCTTTACCGCGTTTATTTTCTCTTTATCCAGATAAACAGTGTTATATCTATCATCTAACAAAAATCTGTGCTTTTGTTTTAATTTTTCAAATTTCTGCATTAAGCCTTCTTTGGTTAACCTCTCTGATACTGTACAGCCCTCAGAATCTTTATCTGAAACCCATATCTCGTATTCGAGCTTTCCTTCTCCGGTTTTTGCCCTGAGCTTGCCCTTCTGCACAGCATAATCGCAATTCAGATAGAGGGATGTCCATGCCTTCAAGGCAGGCTCTTTATTCTCAACATGCCTTGCCCATAAGCCTAATGTTCTTGGCATCCTGCTCCAGATGCTTTTGGTCCTTGAACCATAAAAAGTTTCCACACGATTTAAATCGATGCGATCCCAGGTTCTCTGCTGGAAAAATGGAGGCGTAATATTACTCATTGAATCCGCACCATAAGGAAAAACGATCCAGACAAACAAATGGCTTACATTGACTGCTTTATCAAGCGATAGAAACTTTGCAGCATTAAAATCGTAGTATGTTAGTGTCAAAGAGTGTTTTTCTTCCGAAAGCTTGCTGCTTAAGTTTTTGCAGTCAAATTCCATGCGGATTGCCCTGGATTCTCCTGAATGAATAGCTTTTAGAAAATTGATGGTTACCTTTGAACCCGAATTTGCCGGAGAGCGCTCGAGAGAGACTTCTCCGATGCCTGTTTTGATTCCATCCA
>JAZDJF010000026.1:0-5454 GCA_043804165.1 Nitrospirota bacterium | reverse complement strand
CAAATCAACTTACGACAATTTCTTCTTCAGCATTTCATTCACAATCTGGGGATTTGCCTTGCCTTTAGTCAGCTTCATAATCTGCCCCACAAAAAATCCAAGGAGTTTTTCATCCCCTGCCTTAAACCTCTCAACCTCTTTAGGATTCTTTGAAATAACTTCGTCAACCGCCTTTTCTATTTCAGATGAGTCGCTAATCTGAATGAGCCCTTTTTCTTTTACAATGACTTCAGGCATTTTACCACTTTTAAAGACCTCATCCAGAATAGTAGTTTTTGCCATTGTACTACTGGTACTCCCTGCATCAATAAGACTAAGTAAACTGACTAAGTGTTTAGGTGCAAGGAGTGTTTCATTGATTTCTTTATCTTCTTCTTTCAGACGTTTGAAAATATTTGTTATTATCCAGTTGGCTACAATTTTGGGATTGCCGCCTAGTTTAACTGCTTCTTCAAACCACTCAGCTGTAACCTTTTCTTCAGTAAGTAAATCTGCGTCATACTCAGGAAGACCATGTTCTGAGATAAATCGCATACGCTTTGCATCAGGAAGCTCAGGCAAAGATGCTTTAATCTCATCAATCCATTTCTGCTCAACTGTTATCGGTACGAGGTCTGGCTCAGGAAAATACCTATAGTCATGCGCCTCTTCTTTTCCGCGCATGGATTCTGTAATCCCTTTATTTGAATCCCAGAGCCTTGTCTCCTGAATGACCTTCCCGCCTTCTTCAACAACTTTAATCTGGCGTTTTATTTCGTATTCAAGCGCCTTTTCAACAAATTTAAATGAATTGATGTTCTTAACCTCTGCTCTTGTTCCGTATGCCTTCTGTCCCGCAGGCCTGATGGATACATTTGCATCGCATCTTAAGGAGCCCTGCTCCATGTTCCCATCGCATACTCCAAGATACCTCAGGATTGCCCTGAGTTTTTTCATATATTCCGCTGCCCCTTTCGGCGTCCTTATGTCAGGCTCTGAAACAATCTCCATAAGCGGAACACCTGCCCTGTTAAGGTCAACAAAGCTGTAGTTCCCTGCATCCTCGTGTATGTTTTTCCCTGCATCCTCTTCCATGTGAATCCTTGTTATGCCGATTCTTTTAATCTCTTTATCATCAACAATCTCAACATAACCATGCTCGCATATCGGAAGTTCATACTGGCTTATCTGGTAGCCTTTTGGGAGGTCGGGATAGAAATAATTCTTTCGTGCAAACCTGCTGTAAGAAGAAATCTTGCAGTTAGTTGCCAGGCCTGTCTTTATCGCAAACTCAAGGGCTTTTTTGTTTAAAACAGGAAGCACACCCGGCATGCCTATGCACACAGGGCATGTCTGAGTGTTCGGTTCAGAGCCGAATCTTGTGGAGCAGCCGCAGAATATCTTGCTATCCGTCAGCATCTGTGCATGAACTTCAAGCCCTATTACCGCTTCATATTTCATAAA
The DNA here is from genome assembly GCA_043804165.1 of Nitrospirota bacterium. Classification (GTDB taxonomy): domain Bacteria; phylum Nitrospirota; class Thermodesulfovibrionia; order Thermodesulfovibrionales; family UBA1546; genus UBA1546. Next base: position 4,011 of record JAZDJF010000026.1, on the reverse strand, counting down.
TTCGGTTTCCTCTTATGCCAGTCTGTTGATTGTTCATAAGCGTATGCTGCTTTCAGAATGCTCTCCTCGTCAAAGTGCTTCCCGATAATCTGCAATCCGATTGGAAGATTGCTGGATGTGAATCCACATGGTATTGAGATTGCAGGTATTCCTGCAAGGTTTACAGAGATTGTGAATATGTCAGAGAGATACATCTGCAGCGGGTCTTCTGTCTTTTCTCCTGATTTAAACGCCGCTGTCGGAGATGTTGGCGTGACAATCATATCAACGCTATTAAACGCCTTTTCAAAATCCGTTTTTATCAATGTCCTTGCCTGCTGCGCCTTTTTGTAATAAGCATCATAATAACCTGACGAGAGCGCGTATGTTCCGAGCATTATTCTCCTTTTTACCTCAGCCCCGAATCCCTGAGCCCTTGTGTTCATATACATTTCCATCAGGTCTTTGCCCTCTGCCCTGAAGCCGTATTTAACGCCGTCATATCTCGCAAGATTGGATGATGCCTCTGAGGTTGCAAGCACATAGTAAGCTGCAACTGCATATTCAGTATGCGGAAGCGATATATCGACAGGTACTGCTCCAAGAGATTCCAGTTTTTTTATTGCAGTTTTAACGGATTCCTCTATTTCACTGTCCATTCCCTTAATAAAATATTCCTTTGGAATGCCTATCTTTAACCCTTTAATTTCGTTTCCCAGTACTTTTGTAAAATCAGGGACAGCAACAGGCGCTGATGTGGAATCAAAAGGGTCATTCCCTGAGATAATATTCAGCAGTATTGCGGAGTCTTTTACATTCTTTGTTATGGGGCCTATCTGGTCTAATGATGATGCAAATGCAACAAGTCCGTATCTTGAAACCCTTCCGTAAGTAGGCTTTAACCCTACCACGCCGCACAATGATGCAGGCTGCCTTATTGAGCCGCCTGTGTCAGAACCGAGGGCTGCGATGCATTCATCGGCTGCAACCGCTGCTGCAGAACCTCCGCTTGAACCACCCGGAATCCTTTCAATATCCCATGGATTTCTTGTGGTGAAAAATCCTGAATTCTCGGTTGATGAGCCCATTGCAAATTCATCGAGGTTTGTCTTTCCAATGAGTACGTACCCGTTTTCGTTCAGCCTTGATGTTACAGTACTCTCATAAGGCGGGATAAAGTCAGCAAGGATTTTTGATGAACATGTAGTGCGTATGCCTTTTGTGCACATGTTGTCCTTAATTGCAACCGAAATGCCCTGAATGGTCAAAGACCTGCCTTCATTTATCTGCTTTTGAGAGGCATCAGCCATCTCATAAGCCTTATCTTTTGACAAAGTGACAAATGCCTTTACTTTACTATCAATAGATTCGATTCTCTGATATAAGGAATTCAGAAGTTCCTTTACAGTGATTTTTCTTTTATCAAGCAGTTCCTTTGCTTCAGAAATGCTAAGCCTATAAAGTTCCAATTTTCCCCTCTTGGTAATCAGTTTTACAAGTTTAGCATAGAGAACTGAAAGACATCCAGAACATAACCCCTTGCTTTTTTAATTCGTTTGCTGTAACACTATAAATAGTTCGGGCGCCAAAAAGGCTTAATAGGGAATCCTGTTAAATTCAGGAGCGGTCCCGCCGCTGTAATCCCGATTCCGATTGTTTGATTGGAATAAAAGCCTTTGCCGGTAATACGCCACTGTCCCGATATATCGGGATGGGAAGGCTGGCAAAGGTCGGGAGAGCCAGAAGACCTGCCGGGAACAAACAGGTATTAGGTATCAGGTATCAGGGGTTAGAACCTAAAACCTAGAACCTAAAACCTGAAAAGCCTTTCCGTGGAGAAAGGTGGGGATGAAGTAAATCAGGGTGCAATCCTCTCGTCAGCCCCGAGCCGCTCGGGGCGGCGAGAGGATTTTTTATTTTAGGAGGGATAAATTGATAACATTCATTATCGGCGGGGCAAGAAGCGGAAAAAGTTCGTTTGCCCTGAATCTCGCTAACAATTGCACCTCTGCTAAAGAGGGGGTTCGTGGGGGAGACACAGTTTCCCCCACGCCCAAGAAAGCGTATATTGCAACAGCACAAGCGCTCGATGATGAAATGAAAGAGAGAATTGAAAAACATAAAAAAGAGCGTCCTTCTGACTGGATAACTTTTGAGGAACCAGTGAATATTGCCGCCTTAATAAAAGATATTCAGGACAAATACGATATAATCCTTTTTGACTGCCTGACATTGTGGTTATCTAACCTGATGCTAAATAATTTGGATTTGGAAAAAGAAATAGGTTTATTTTGCAGTTCACTGTTCACTGTTCACTCCGCCTTAGGCGGATCACTATTCATTGTCTCAAACGAGGTCGGGATGGGGATTGTCCCTGAAAATGAACTGTCAAGGAGATTCAGGGATTTATCAGGTTATTTAAACCAGAAGGTTGCTGAGATCGCTGATGAGGTGTATCTTGTGACCGCAGGAATACCGATAAAAATAAAATAACAACATGTGTACAAAAGCAAGATATAGTATTTTCGCTCATTCTCGGTCGCTTCAGGCGACCTCCGAGGCTTTTGCCTCTTTATATCACATTATTTTGAGGAATATCGACAAAAAAACCCGCTCAAATACCATACCTTGCTTTATAAGAACTAATGAATAGGAGATAAATATGGACTTATTTAATGACACTATAAGAAATATGAAGGCGGTAAACAAAGAATGGCATGACATTGCGCAAAAACATCTTGACAACCTCACAAAACCGATAGGCAGCCTTGGAAGGCTCGAGGAGTTTGCAAGAATGCTTGTAGCCATGACAGAAAATAAGAAGCCGATACTTGATAAAAAGGTTATCTTTACCTTTGCCGGCGACCACGGCGTAACCGAAGAAGGGGTCTCGGCATATCCAAAAGAAGTAACACATCAGATGGTGTTTAATTTTCTAAGAGGCGGCGCAGGGATAAATGTGCTTGCGCGGCACGCAGGCGCTGATGTTGTCGTTGTGGATATAGGCGTGGACCATGATTTCGGAGAGCTCGATGGTCTTATAAATTTAAAGGTAATAAACGGCACAAAAAACTTCACAAAAGGGCCTGCCATGACAAGGGATAACGCTGTCAGATGCATTGAGACAGGGATTGAGCTGGCTAATGGATATGCAAAGAAAGGCTACAAGATATTTGGCACAGGCGATATGGGCATTGGCAATACAACGCCGTCAAGCGCTATTGCGGCAGTGCTTACAGGAAGGTCTGTCTCAGAGGTAACCGGAAAAGGCACAGGGATAACTGATGAATCACTGCAAAATAAAATTAAAGTCATTGAAGAAGGCATTAAATTAAACAAGCCGAATTCTGAGGATGCGATAGATGTGCTTTCAAAGGTCGGCGGGGCAGAGATTGGCGGCATTGCAGGGTTGATACTCGGCGCAGCATCAAACAGGATTCCGGTTGTGATTGACGGATTCATATCAACTGCAGGCGCATTAATCGCCTATTGCATTGAACCCAAAGTTAAGAATTACATGTTTGCAGCGCATAATTCAGTTGAGATAGGGCATAAGGCAATGCTTGATAAAATGGGGCTAATGCCGATACTTGACCTGAATTTAAGGCTCGGTGAAGGCACAGGAGCAGCGCTTGCAATGCTCATGATAGAGGCGGGACTGAAAATATACAAAGAAATGGCAACATTTGGAGAGGCAGAGGTTTCAGAAAAAGTTTAGAGTTCAGAGTTAGGAGTTGAGAGTTAAATGATAAAACAGATGTTAATTGCATTCCAGTTTCTGACAGTAATACCTGTCAAGTCACGCATGACGGTTAGCGAGGATGATATTGCAAAAAGTTCATCCGCCTTTGTCTTGGTAGGACTCGTACAGGGAATTTTGCTCATTGTGACAGACTATCTTGCAGGAACAGTATTTCACCAAGACCTTATTCCCGCGCTAATCCTGCTTGCGCTTGTCCTTTCAAATGGAGGATTTCATCTTGACGGGCTTGCAGATACATTTGATGCGATTGCTGTTAAGTCATCAGGTGA
>JAZDJF010000025.1:0-8956 GCA_043804165.1 Nitrospirota bacterium | reverse complement strand
GTCAATCCTAATGGCAGTGCGACTATGAGCGCTATGAATGTAGTTAAAAGCGTTCCTGCAATCAACGGAAGGATACCGAACTTTGGTTCTGCAAACAATGGGGTCCACTCTCTTCCGGTAAGAAACTCTATTAATGGAACTTCCTTGAAAAATCCGAATGACTCATAAGACAGAACAACTACAATGCTGATAGTAATGAATACGGATGAGAGGGCGCTTAGAAACAGAATTGTTTCTATTGCGCCCTCTTTGATTTTCCTTGTCAGCTTTCTCTTCATCTGAGGAATATCCTGAAAATTATTATCCCGTTTTTTTGTTACAGGAATGTTACATAGATATTACAGTTCTGTTAAAAACCTTTTTCTTCTCTCTTAAGCAGGTCTTCTATCTTTACACCGACTTCTGCCTCACCTCCAAACAAGGTCCCTGTCTTTCTCTTTGCAAACCTTTCCGCCACAAGTTTATATGCCTTTGCAGGAAGCGGAACATACTTCACCTGCTGAACAAGCTTGGCTGCATTCTTCAGATAGTACTCCACAAACTCCTTAATTTCAGGTTTTTCCACTGCCTTTTTGCTTACATAGATAAATATGGGCCTCGAAAGGGGCTGGTACGTGCCGTCCATAACGGTCTGCTCTGTTGGAAGCACCTCTTTGCCTGTTTTGGGATTTACTATGGGAACGAGTTTTAATTTATTCTTGTTTTCCTCATAATATGCAAGACCAAAAAATCCGAGGGCATTCTTATCTCCAGCAATGCCCTGAACGAGCACATTGTCGTCTTCGCTGGCTGTAAAGTCACCCCTTGAGGATTTTGCCTTGCCTACGATAGCTTCTGTAAAGTAGTCAAATGTGCCTGAGTCCACACCTGCTCCATAAAGCTTCAATGGCGTATCAGGCCATTCGGCTTTTACCTGATTCCACTTTGTAATTGTCCCCTGTGCGGCAGGCTCCCATATTTTTTTGAGTTCATCAACTCTCATGGATTTAACCCAGTTATTTTTAGGGTTTACCATAACCGCAAGGCCGTCATAGGCAACTGGAAGCTCAATATACTCAATGCCGTTTTCCTTGCATAAATCCATCTCTTTTTTGAGTATGGGTCTCGATGCATCGGATATGTCTATCTCTCCTCTGCAGAACTTCTTGAATCCTCCGCCTGTGCCTGAGATGCCAACTGTCACTTTAACAGAGCCTCTCTTTGCCTTCTGGAACTCTTCTGCAACCGCCTCAGTAATCGGATAGACTGTGCTTGAGCCGTCGATCTTGATAATTTTGTCCGCTGCAATTACCTGTACTGTGAAAGCCATCGAAACTACCATGAGGGCTATCAAGCCCAAAACGACTTTTTTAAACATTTTTAATCTCCTTTTCTTCTAACTTAATTTTATTCCCTGACTTCTTGTTTCCCTCTGAATTTTTATCTCCCTCTCTTTCTTCCCTCCTTTCTTTTCCGAAGATTCTATTGATAAGCTGAAACATAAAAAGATTAGGTCTGCTCTCTATAAGCAAAATTATAACTCCTGCAGCAAGTATTAGACTTAATAAAGCAATCAACATTAATAAAGTCTAACAATATAATGTTACAGCAATATTACGGGGATGTTACTTTTTCAAGAAAGGTATTGCCTAAGTGAAACAGGCTATTGTACTCTTTATTTTGATTATCCCATGGTAAACAGAATGGGCACTTCCTGTAGCTCTCGGTCCTGCAGTACTCTTCGAGTTCAAACAGACTCGGGACATACGGGTCATCTAATGCCCTGCATGTCGGGATAACCCATTTGAGTAAATGCGGACAAATTAGTTTGCTTTTTGGATACACGTTACCTCCCCCTTAAAACCTTCGCCAGAAAGATTGGACAGTTATCGTAGTTCTCACTGCCGCAGTAAACCAGCCTCTCCACAATCCCTAATCTCATAGACGAGATGGATGCCATGCATACAGACCTCTCACTATTGCAATGCGGGCATGTTATCTCTTTTTCCTTATGGATTTCGGATATATCGGCAAATGCGTTCATAAAGCCTCCTTTCAATTTTATTGTTTGTTATAGCGTACCGCAGAGATGTTACAGCAGTATGACCGAATTGTTACATCTAAGTGAAAAATGTCATTTCCAGTGCATAGCGATTAACAAAATCCCGCTTAGCAAGGCAATGATGAGTATAATGTCCTCAATTCTTTCTGAAAATTCTCTATTCATAGTTTGCTACCTCCTTTGTTTTACTTGGTGAATACACAACAGCCAGTGTTCTTACGACACCGATTACAAGAAGCAGTATGGCAAGGGAACCTATTTCAACAGCATTCATTTTGTGCTGATAAATACCTACCATGACTTCCCTTAAGATAAAGACGAGGGCTGCATCTGTGATAAATGTTATTCTCAGCCTATGTATCTCGAAATATTCGATAATACTCCTTAGAAGCTCAATTACGATAAACATGGACAGTATATTCGTTATCATGATGTCGAACCCTGCTGCTATTGTCGGGCTTTTAAAAACCTCTTTCAAATCAAGGAATATCCTCGCAATTCCTATCATAAGGGCAAGTATTACGAGGGGTATCATCAGCTTGATGATTATGTCCACAATCTTTTTGAACAATCGCATGTGTGATTATAGACTTTTTGATATTACAGGAATATTAAAGGAAGGTTAAGTTCTGATTAACAGACAGGACAGAAAATACTGACTCTTGTTCCTTCTCCCTGAGTGCTTTCTATTTTCATTTCCCAGCCGTGCGCCTTTACAAGATGTTTCACAATCGCAAGTCCGAGCCCAGTGCCTCCGAGTTCCCTTGAACGAGCTTTGTCAGCCCTATAAAACCTTTCACCAAGACGGGGCAGATGCTTCTGTGGAATGCCTATGCCGGTATCCTCAACCAAAATTTCTATGAGATTTAGGAATTGAGAGTTTAGAGTTAAGAGTTCAGCGTCTTTTTCCCCACTTTTAACTTTCAACTTTGAACTCCTAACTTTTACAGTTACTCCTCCGCTCTCAGTAAATTTTATGCCGTTATCCACAAGATTAAGGAGTATCTGGGTCAGGCGATTTCTGTCCGCTTTTATCTCGCCAAGATTTTCAGGTATCTCCTTTCTCAGATAAATGCCATTTATCTCAGCTTTGTTCCGCAATACAGTAAAGACTGTATCAACAATATCGCCAAGACTGACTGCTGTTTTTTCTATCTTTATATCGCCGAGTTCTATCCTTGAAAGCGTAAGCAGGTCTTCAACAAGTGCATTCAGGCGTTCGCTGTGATTTTTAATTGTCTGTAGAAATCTCAAGGCATTCTCCCTATCGTCAATCGCGCCAGCCATCAATGTCTCGGCAAATCCCTTTATTGCCGTAATGGGAGTTTTTATTTCATGGGATACATTTGCCACAAAATCCTTTCTCATATCCTCAAGCTGCCTGAGCCTTGTAATATCATGAAATGACAGCATGACGCCTGACACATTCTCGCTCTGGGGAGGATAATAAAACGGCGCTGCTGTTGCCATGAGATAAAGTTCTTTTGGATATTCAATCTCAATCTCCTGTACAACAGATTCTTCTTTGTCCGTAACCTTTTTCATGATATCGGTTAACCCGACATTTCTTATTACCTCCAGCAACGGTATCCCCTCTATATCGCGCTCAACCCCGAAAACTTTTTTTGCGGCAGGATTACATATCAACACCTTGCCTCTAGCATCTAAAAGCATAAAGCCATCATGCATATTTTTCAAAAGCTCTTCCATCCTGTGCCTGTCCTCATTGCTCCGCTCAAGCCGTATCTTGAACTCATGCGCCATGGTATTTATATTTTTTGCAAGTTCTCCGATTTCTCCCTTTTCCTTAAGAAACAATCTTGTCTTGAAATTGCCTGCTGTAACTTCCTTTGAAAAAGCTGCAATCTCTTTAACTGATTTCGTAATCTTCCTGGCTTGCAAAATAGCTGTCAGAATAACCGCAAGCAGGGTGATAACAGATGCTATAGCTATGCGCATCCGCAGGGAAGAGATTGCCTTTTCCATATCATGCAGCGGGACCGCAAGCCTTAAAAATATTTTTCCATCCAATAAAACGGCAAAATAGAAAAAATCTTTCTGCACTGTTCTGCTGAAATGTATGGAACTGCCGATAATATTAAGTGACGCTTCTTGGATCTCAGGCCTGTCAAGATGGTTTTCCATCTTCACGGACAACTCATCAGAATCTCCGATTACTTTCCCATCGCTCGCAATAACCGTTATCCTTGCGCCTGTCTTTTCCTTATACCGCTTGCAAAAATCATCCAGACTGCCCTTGGAATGCCGTGGTATCTCATCAGCAATTAAACCGGCCTGAATTCCCAGACTTTCTTTCAGCTTTGAAATATGGTCATTCTTAATAACCTGTGAGAGATAAATTGCAAGCGGGATAAAAAGCAGAGGGGCTATAATAATGTATGAAAAAAGAATTCTTCTGTAGAGCACATGTTTCATTTCTTCACGTCAAAAAAATAACCTGCGCCGCGCATGGTCTTGATATATCCGGGACTTGAAGGATTTTCCTCTATCTGCGCACGCAGCCTTCTTATATGCACATCCACTGTCCTCGGCTCAACGAATGCCTCATCGCTCCACACAGCATTGAGAAGTTGTTCTCGGTTAAAAACCCTCCCCTTTCTCTCAACGAGATAAAGAAGAAGTCTGAATTCTGTAGCGCTCAGTTTAATGTGGATGCCTTTGCTGGTTACAGCATACGCATCTTTGTCTATAACAAGGTCTCCTTCCTTTATTATGCGGCCTGATGCAGGCCTTTCTCTTGCCCTTCTGAGAACAGCATTAACCCTTGCAACAAGCTCTCTCGGGCTGAAGGGTTTTGTAATGTAGTCGTCTGCGCCCATCTCAAGTCCGAGAACCTTGTCCACTTCCTCTCCTTTTGCGGTGAGCATTATAACAGGAAGAGAAGATGTTGCAGGATCATTTCTCAGAATTCTGCAGAGTTCAATGCCTTGAAGCCCGGGGAGCATGAGGTCAAGGATTACAAGGTCATAATTGCCTTTCTTTATCTTTGCGAGGGCTGTTTCGCCGTCCGGAGCCGAATCTGTGACAAAACCTTCTTTTTTAAAATTATATGCTATAAGCTCAACAATATCTTTTTCATCATCAACAATTAAAACTTTCTTTGCCATACTGATAAAATGCTATAACATGCCTGCCTAAAAATCAAGGCTCAGGGTTTTATTTTTCTAAAGCTGTCCAGTGAAACTATCTTCCCTTTAGTCACAGCATCTTTTTTATCGTTCCTGATTTTTGTCCCGATAATATCGGGGTTAGTTTCCATCATATCCCACCTGTCAAATTTTATCTTCGCATCAGGAGAGTACACAGAGATTATATCGTCGGCGTGCAGAAAACAGTTCTCAACTTTATTGTTAGAGCCGAATCCGAGCGTTGTTACTATGCTCCCGTCTTCGGTCCACTGAAGGGTTTTATAGTTTTTGCTGTTAAAGGCCAGTACAAGCCCGTTTTCTTTCTCTTCGTCAGTAAAGCCCCTGCTGCCTATCACAGTGCGTTCAGACTGCTTAACTACGACAAAAACCCTGCCGTAGTCATTCATCATGTCATAAAATAAATTCTGGAGATATTTAAGTTGGTTTTTCATCAAAGTAAAAAATGGCGCCCCCTGCAGGAATCGAACCTGCGACACCAGGTTTAGGAAACCTGTGCTCTATCCTACTGAGCTAAGGGGGCTGTCAACAAAAGTTCAAAATTAAAAGTGAAAAATTACAAGTTACTAAGAGAAAGAAACTATAGTTTTTATGATACCATTTCATAAAACAGACAGTCCAGTTGCGACGTGAACGTTTATACAGCAGTTTGCCTCTTTGCCGCCCATTTAATAATCTCTTCAACCATTGCTTCAATCGTTGCAGTCTCAGGCATAATCTGAACTTTGAGTCCTGCCTTTTCAACTGCCCGGGCAGTTACAGGCCCTATAACAGCGATTGCAACATCCCTGAGAAGCTCATCAGCATCTTCTCCGATAATCTCCATGAAGTTGTCGAATGTTGACGCGCTTGTGAATGTCGCGACTGATATGCGCCCTTCCTTTAAAAACCGCTTCAGCCTTTTACCGTGCACCTCCGGCTTGACTGCGCGGTAAGTTACAGGGACATCAATCTCTCCGCCTAATTCTCTCACCTTCTCAGGAAAAATCTCTCTTGCCTTCTCAGCCCTCGGGAGTAAGAATTTCATGCCTTTTAAGAGTTCGGAGTTCGGAGTCTGCAGATAAGATTCATGATGCACGATGCATGATGTATGATTTTTTTCATCCTGCATCTTGTATCCTGTATCCTGCATCCTGCAGTCTTTCAGAAACGCTTCGATAAGTCCCTCCGCATTGAATTCCTCAGGTATTAAGTCAACCTTAATTCCGTATTTTTTTATTTCCGCTGCTGTCTTTGTTCCAATCGCACATATCCTTATGCCTTTCAAATCCCTGATATCTTTATCTTTTTCCATCAGCCTTTTAAGAAAATATTTCACGCCATTGCCGCTTGTAAAAATTATCCAGTTATACGCCTCAATCTTATTTATCGCGCTGTCAAGCTCATTATAATTTTCCGGCGGCGCTATCTCTATGGTAGGGAACTCAATCATCTCCGCTCCCAGATCTTCGAGAGGTTCAAATCCTCCGGCATGCTCTCTTGTCACAAGCACCCTGTGTCCGAACATTGTTTTTTTCTCATACCACATGAGTCTCTTTCTTAATTTCACCACTTCGCCGACCACCATAACAGCAGGAGGTTTTATATCCTTTTCCTTCACAATGTCAGCAATGTCTCTTAGAGTGCCTGTTATGGTCTTCTGGTCAGGCCTTGTGCCCCACCTTATCACGGCAACAGGCGTGTCAGGGCTTCTGCCGTTTTCCATCAGCTTCTTTACGAGGACATCCATATTTTTCACAGCCATTAAAAAAATCAGAGTGCCGGCTCCTGTTGCAAGCTTTGACCAGTCTATCGCAGACTCTTCTTTTGTCATGTCCTCATAACCGGGGATTACCGCAAATGAAGATGAATACCCCCTGTGTGTGATAGGTATGCCTGCGTATGCAGGCGCTGCCACAGCAGAACTTACGCCTGGCACAACTTCAAAATCAATATTGTTTTCAGCAAGCGCCTCTGCCTCTTCTCCGCCCCTGCCGAATACAAAGGGATCACCGCCTTTAAGCCTGCAGACTACCTTTCCTTCCTTTGCCTTTTCAACGAGAACTTTATTTATTTCATCCTGCGTCATTGTATGGTGTCCGCCTCTCTTGCCGGCATATATGAATTCAGCATCATGTTTTATGTAATTCAAAACCTGAGCATTTAAATGGAAATCATAAACTACCGCATCTGCTCTCTGGAGGCATTTCATGCCTTTGACTGTCAGCAGTCCGATATCGCCGGGGCCTGCGCCAACAAGATAAACTCTGCCTTTTTTCTCGTTCATAAACAGATAATTTTAACACAAATAAGCGGAAGCTCTCTCCATTAAATATTCCATGAAAATTCACTAACAAACTCTTAACACTGATTTCACCGATAAAATCCTTGTAAATCATGCAGTTACAAAAAAATAACTTTCCGCTTGACATACACAAGATATTGTGGTTTAATTACTGAAACTTCATTTAACAACACAAATTATTGGAATATAAGGAGACTCCGATTCGTGGAGATTTGCAAGGGCTTTGAAGATTGGTTTGCCTGCTTGAAATGCCCTGATATCTGCACAAAAGCCTGTCCTATAGAAAAAGAAAATGCTATTGAAGAACTGAGGCAGCGGATGAATTTGCGTGAAAGTTATAACAGCCAGACGGAATTTAAAGAAATACTATAAATAATATAATTTTGCGGGGAGGAATTTATGAAGGTCTTAAATGGTCTCAGCCTTACACAGAATGCAATAAAAGTCCTTGAGAAAAGGTATCTCAAAAAGAATGAGGAAGGGAAGATTGTAGAGACGCCTCATGAGCTTTTCAAAAGGGTTGCGCGGAGCGTTGCATCTGCCGACCTTCACTATGGAAAGACAGAGGCGGAAGTCAATGCGATAGAGTCATCTTTTTATGAGATGACAACCTCTCTGGATTTCCTGCCTAACAGCCCTACACTTATGAATGCTGGAAGAAGGCTTGGACAGCTCTCTGCATGTTTTGTGCTCCCTATCGATGATTCAATGGAATCCATATTTGATGCAGTGAAGAACGCCGCAATAATACATAAATCAGGCGGAGGAACAGGTTTCAGCTTTTCAAGGCTCAGGCCCAACGGAGATGTCGTGGGTTCAACCAAAGGCGTATCATCAGGCCCAATATCATTCATGACAGTGTTTGATACAGCAACAGAGGCGGTAAAGCAGGGCGGAACAAGAAGGGGCGCAAACATGGGGCTTTTGAGGGTTGACCATCCTGATATCATAAGCTTTATCACATGCAAGGATGAAAATACAAAACTAAATAATTTTAATATCTCGGTTGGGCTCACGGAAGAATTTATGAATGCCCTTGCAGAAGACAGGCAGTATGACCTCTTAAACCCGCGCACACAGAAGGTTACTCAAAGGCTCAAGGCAAAAGAAGTGTTTGACCTGATAGTAAACCATGCATGGAAAAACGGAGAGCCTGGCATTGTGTTTCTTGACAGGGTAAATGAATCAAACCCCACCCCGCAAATAGGTTCAATAGAATCAACAAATCCATGCGGAGAACAGCCATTGCTTCCATACGAATCATGCAATCTCGGCTCAATAAATCTTGCAAGCCACATTACGCGTGACGGTGAAGCACAAGTTGACTGGCAGAAACTAAAAGACACTGCATGGAAATCAGTTCATTTCCTTGACAACGTAATAGATGTAAACAAATATCCATTAAAGAAAATAGAGGAGATGACAAAGGCAAACAGAAAGATAGGGCTTGGCATTATGGGATGG
>JAZDJF010000024.1:0-6114 GCA_043804165.1 Nitrospirota bacterium | reverse complement strand
GCCTAATTCATCAACGGCAGCATCAGGGATTCCGCCGCCGCAGGGTTTGACAAAAGAAAAATTCCTTTCAATCAGGATTGTGTCTATTCCTTCTTTTGCAAGGAAACGGGCTGCTGTTGAACCTGCAGGCCCTCCGCCTATGATAAGAACTTTAGTGCGGAGCATAATAAGATACAAGATGCATTATACAGGATGCACGATCCATGTTTTTATCCTGTATCTTGCATCCTGCATCTTGTATCCTTAAAAGCCGGGCGGAAATGGGCAGTGAATCCTTGCCCTTTTTATTCCTGAAGAACTGCCAAGGAAATATGCAGCTATCTTAAAAAAGAAATCTCCGACAGAACCTGATATTGTGCCGTCCCTGTTTTCACCCCAGTTAAGGGTTTTTTCATTGTTGTTTATAGCGATTATCAGATATACCTGTCCATCTTTTATCTCTCTGATATCTTCGTCGCTTGGTATAGGCAGTCCCTTTGTCACACCGAACTGAGTATGAGAATGGAAGTCGCCTATGATCTGAAGCCTGTCAAATTTCTCTAATATAGGCTCTATCTTCTTATGATTCTTGTGCTGGAAGGTAACTCCCTTATGCTTCCTTCTTGCAGTCTGAAAACTGAATGCATGTTCAATTATAAATCTGCCTTCAGGTTTATAACCGAGAAGAAAGCCAAGGCTCTCGCGCTTATATACCTCTGCAGAGCTTAATAAAAGGTCTATAAACGCATTCTCGGATAAATAAACCCTCATTTCTTGACCTCATGAGCAGGCAATCTTACACTGAGCACAGGACACGGCGCGTCTCTTACCACCTTTTCTGCGGTGCTTCCGAAGATAACCCTGTCAAGTCCCTTTCTGCCATGCGTGCCTATAACTATAAGGTCCGCCTTATTCTCTCTGGCAAATTTTAAAATCTCCTCGTATGGCCTCCCCTTTACAACAATCCGTTCAATGTCCTTGAACCCCCTGAATTCTTCGATGCCATACCTGTCCATCTCTTTTGCCGCATTTTTCTCAATATCCCTGTACAACTCGTCCAGCGACACATGAGGCACATACCACCCCGTTGCCTCAACTATGTCCTGAATAACATGAAGCAGATAAAGTTTTGCGCCATAATGCTTTGCCATATCAGCCGCATAAGGCAGGGCATTATCCGAGCCCTCTGAAAAATCCGTAGGAAAAAGAATCCTCTTAACGTTCATATCACGCCTCCCTTAAATATTTAGCTGCATCCTCAGGGGATGTTGTTACCACATAGAAACCCGAGCCCCACTCAAAACCGCTCACTCTCGTAAGCCTCGGCATTACCTCCATATGCCAGTGAAAATCTTCTCCGAGCGTATGCCAGTGATTACGCCTCGGTATCCTGTTCGGCGCTGTGTGTATAACATAATTATACGGCGGATTTTTAAGTATAGTCCCGAGTTTTTTCATCATAGCTGACAGCATCAAAGCAAGGTCTTCTATCTCCTCTGAGTTTATCTCCTGAAACGCGCAGGAATGCCTTTTAGGAATTATACGGAATTCAAATGAAGAAATCTGGGCGTAAGGGCAAAAGGCAATGAATTTTTTCGTCTCGAAGATTACTCTCTGGCCATACCGCAATTCTTCCCTTATTATATCGCAGAAGATGCACCGTTCCTTATAAGAATAATACTGCTTTGCGCCGTCAAGTTCTTCTTTTATGCGCCTCGGGATAATCGGAGTTGCGATAATCTGAGAATGCGGATGAGAATAAACAGCGCCTGCAACCCTGCCGGAATTTTTATATATCAATATGTATCTCAGCCTTGAATCTTTTTTAAGGTCTGTAATCCTCTCTTTGTAAAGTGAAACTACCCTTATCATCTGTTCAAAGCCAATATCACCGTCTGTTTTATTATGCTCAGGCGTCTCTATGATAATTTCATTTGCGCCGATGCTGTTCATCCTGTCGTACATGCCGACACCCCGCCTTCCGAGGTCGCCTTCCACATTAAGTATTGGTTTAAAACTCGGGATTACCCTTGCCAGCCAGCCGGGCTCATTGGGAAGCGAACCATTTTCCCTGATTGCAGTTATTTCAGGAGGGGTTTCTTTTTCTCTGCCTGAACACAGAATGCATTCGGATTCTTTTGTCTCATCTTCCGGAAGATGATATTCCCCGGGCGCCATTGAGTCTGACATAACAGCAACCCATCTGTTCATCAAAGGATCTTTTCTCAGTTCATGCATTATGCATTCCTCCTGTCAGACAGACTATAGATAAATCTAAGCCCTTTTAAGACAAGCGCCGGCTCAATATGGTCAACCTTCCTGAGAAACGGCGCAATAAATTCAGCATTGCCTCCTGTTACAACCACCTTAAAACTTTCTCCTTCTGCGTTCTCTGTCTCTGATACAATCCTTTCCACTGCCCCTGCTGTCCCGAACACTATGCCCGAACGAATGCATTCTGCCGTATCCTTTCCCATAGGAGAGAGCGGCTTAGAAACCGTAACATCCGGCAGTTGCGCTGTATCGCTGAAAAGGGAATTACGCATAAGTTCCAGACCCGGCATAATTGCACCGCCCTTATATTTATTTTCGCTTCCAATAAAATTAAGCGTAGTCGCTGTGCCAAAATCAATTACCGCAACAGGAGTGCCAAACAGGTCACATGCACCTGCGGCTGCAGCGATTCTGTCTGTCCCTAACTTTTCAGGCTCTTTTATCTGAAAGTCTATGCCTGTCTTCATCTTGTGAGTCAATACCATAGGCTCTTTTTTGCTCAGAGCGCTGCATGCTTTTTTAACGGCATCTGTATGACCGGGCACCACAGAAGATATTATAATGCCTTCAGGCATTTTGTCTATATTTTCCTTTTTCATAAACCCGCTAATCACCTTGGCATACCCTGAAAAAGGAAGCAAAGGAATGGTCTTTATCTTCTGGATAACCAGAGATTCTCCCATAAAAAACCCTATATTTATTGAGGAGTTGCCAATGTCTATGGCGACAAGTTTCATTTTCCTTATACCTCAAAAGGCAGTTATATTATACCCTGAATCAACCCAAAAAATGTAGGTAGATACCTATTGCATCACATAAGAATCTATACGAAATAATATTGACATGCCCGAAAACAATACGTATACTACACGTATATAGAACGGAGGATTTTAATGCAAAAAAAATTGACAATAACCATAGATGAAGAAGTTTATGCAGGACTTTATAAGACCATTGGCCCTCGCAAAATCAGCAAATTTGTTGAGGAATTGGTGCGGCCGCATGTAGTGCGCCCAAATCTGGAATTGGCTTACGCTCAAATGGCAAAAGACAAAAAGAGAGAAAAAGACGCCATAGAATGGGCAGAGATAACTTTTAAGGACATTGCTAATGAAAAGGGGTGAGGTTTGGTGGGTTAATTTTGATCCTTCCATTGGCGGAGAAATAAGAAAAAAACGCCCCGCTGTCATCGTCAGCAATGACGCGTCAAATAAGTTTCTCAATCGAGTTCAGGTTATTCCTCTTACCAGCAAGACAGATCGTCTGTATCCGAGTGAATCGCTTGTTATATTTGACGGTAAAGAAAGTAAGGCAATGGCTGATCAACTGGCTACTGTAAGCAAGATGCGGCTATTTAAACGTGTTGGCGTGCTTTCAGAAGAAGACATGCTGAGGATTGGCGAAACGATCAAAATACAATTAGATATTTACTGATGATGGAGGGTTGTCCTCTTGAAAATAGCCTATTTTGACTGTTCTTCCGGAATAAGCGGAGACATGTGTCTCGGCGCGCTCATTGATGCGGGTGTTCCTGTAACGAAACTTGAGGATGAACTCAGGAAGCTTCGTGTTAAAGGCTACGAACTCAAAGTTAAGAAGGTAAAGCGTTCGGGTTTTACGGCAACAAAAGCAGATATAGTTATAGTTGAAAGTTCATCCCGAATAAGTCGGGACAAAGTTCAAAGTTCAAAAAAATGGAAAGATATTGAGAGGATAATTAAGGCTTCTTCGTTATCTGAGAGCGTTAAACAAAAAGGACTTAAGATTTTTAAAAGACTTTTTGAGGCAGAGACAAAAGTCCACGGCGAAACATTTAATACAGCGCACCTGCACGAACTTGGCGCTGTTGACTGCATGATAGATATTTTCGGCACAATTATTGGACTTAAACTTTTAGGGATAGAGAAAGTTTATTCATCCGGCGTTAACATCGGAGGCGGCTCTATCAGGACAAAACACGGAATACTGCCTGTGCCTGCGCCTGCAACAGCAGAACTGTTAAAAGACATCCCTGTTTATTCTGATGGTATTAACTATGAACTGACTACTCCGACAGGCGCGGTCATATTAAAGGAAATCTCATCTTCCTTCGAAAGCTTCCCTGATATGGTTATTGAAAAAATAGGGATTGGCGCCGGCAATAAGGATTTCAAGGATAAGCCGAATGTGCTCAGGATTCTTATCGGTCAGGGCAAAGAACAAGGCGCAGAAAACAGAGGCCAAAAGGTTGCGGTAATTGAAACCACCATAGATAACATGAATCCGCAGATATATGAATACGTGATGGAAAGGCTGTTTAAGGCAGGCGCGCTTGATGTTTATCTGACGCAGTTGATAATGAAAAAAGGAAGACCCGGAATAAAGCTGACCGTGCTCTGCAACAGCAAAGAGAAAGAGAATCTGATGAAGATAATATTTGAAGAGACAACAACAATAGGCCTCAGATTTTATGAGGCAGGCAGACAAACGCTAAAAAGAGAGATAAAGGAAATCGATACCAGCTTAGGCAAGGTGAAAGTCAAAATCTCAAAACTCGGCAGCAGGATTATCAAAACAGCGCCTGAATACGAAGACTGCAAAAAACTTGCAAAAAAACGAAATATGCCTCTGATAGAAGTGATGGAAAAAATATCTTCTCAATCTTAAGCAATGCCTGTTGCCGAGCCCTTTGAGCGACATTAGAGAATTTTTGGTAACAAATCTCGGCGAAGTGGAAGATAAGCAATTTCAACTGTTTGAGCCTGTCATACACTTCTGATTCTCCAAGGCGAAAATGGCGAGTTTTGAAATTGCCTGTAGCGAGCCATAGATTTGTCAAAAAGTCTCTGCAGAAAGCGAAAAGTGGTTCGGCAACAGCACTTGCTATACCACTAACATTTCAAGCAGTGCCTTTTGAACGTGTAACCGGTTCTCTGCCTGATCAAATACAGCGCTGTGCGGGCCGTCCATAATCTCATCTGTTATCTCTTCGCCCCTGTGCGCGGGCAGGCAGTGAAACACAATAACATCTTTGCTGGCACATGAAAGAAGTTTGCTGTTTATCTGATAATCTTTCAGCCTCTTTCTTTTCTCCTCAGCTTCTTCTTCCTGCCCCATGCTGACCCATACATCCGTATAAATCACATCAGCCCGTCCCGCAGCCTCTTTCGGATCCCTGAGAATAATTATCTCGCCCTTTGTAGAAGCCTTTGCTTTTTCAAACACTTCAGAATTCGGTTCATAACCTTCAGGACACGCAACAGTAAGGTTCATTTCCATCTTTGATGCAGCCTCAATCAGCGAGTTTGCAACATTATTGCCGTCGCCGATGTATGCGACCCTCACATCTTTCAGATGTCTTTTTTTCTCAAGTATAGTCATTAAATCAGCCAGCGCCTGACACGGATGATGCAAATCGCTGAGCCCATTGATAACAGGCATGGAAGAATGCGATGCAAACTCTTCAAGCAAATCGTGTCCAAATGTCCTTACAACAACTGCATCAAGGTATCTGGAAAGCGTCCTTGCCGTATCCGCTGTTGTCTCGCCTCTGCCAAGCTGTATCTCATTAGGAGTTAAATAGACTGAATGCGCGCCTAACTGATAAATGCCTACTTCAAACGAAACCCTTGTCCTTGTAGATGCCTTCCCAAATAAAAGCCCGATGCTTTTTCCAATCAGCGGACACCTGCTAACATCAATCCCTGATTTCATATCAATCGCCCGCTTCAAGAGTTTATTTATCTCTTCTGAAGATAAATCCCATAATGTCAGAAAATGCCTCTTCATCCTGAAATCCTTTCAACCTCTTTTCTTAAAAACTTCATACAACATTGCTCAGCACTTCATCCAGTATATCAATCATGCTGTCTATGTCTCTTC
>JAZDJF010000023.1:0-6898 GCA_043804165.1 Nitrospirota bacterium | reverse complement strand
GTGAATCGTAGGCTCTGCAACTCCGAACTGGTCAATCCTGTTTCTGATTGTTTCAAGCGCCTGGTCAGCGGCATTGTCCTTAATCCTTTTTGCCTCTTTGTCTGATATCGTATAGACAATGTTTGTCCCTGTCTCAACAGGTGTGAGGACGAGATAATTGTCTTCTATGGCTTTCCTTATTTCCATCGAAGAGGGAGCGACTGTTATAAGCAGGCCTTTGCTTGTAATCTCTGCATTTAATTTTTTCTTTGAAAGACTATCCTTTAATGATTGGGCAATCCTTTCCGTTGTTATCTCAACAGCCTTTTCGCCTTCAACCTCAAAGACAAGGTGTATCCCGCCCTGAAGGTCAAGCCCTAAGGTTATGCCCTTGTCAGGCATATTCTTTGTCCACCAGTCAGGCATCTCTTTGAAAAATGGTGTATTCGGCAGAAAAAATACTGCTGCGAGCATAAGTGTTGCGCTGATAAGAACAAATCTCCATTGAATCCTCTTCTTCATCTAAATCTAACCTCCGTCTTCAGTGTCAGTTTTCAGTAACTGTCACTAATCACTGTCACTAATCACTGCTTGATGCCAGCCTTGTATTGTTTATATAAAGCTGGAATTCGCAGTTTAAAACCCTTGCTGCCTTTCTGCAGGCAATCATACGCGACAGGAATATCTCAAAGTATTCTATTACCTGAGATATTCTTGTATCTATTACAAGCGAAAGTATAATAAATTTTTTATCAGGCTCTATCGAGAGTTCTGACTCTGTCGCTGCATAATTAACCCTGTCGTGTATGTCCTCTGTGACCATAGCAGGGTTTCTCACCCTGCTCCTGTGCACATCAGCCTTATCAGCGAGAATCAGCGCTGCTGCGATAGCATCCGGAATCACGCCTTCGTCTTCCTCGTGCATGACTATTGCCCTCATAGCCCTTATAATGTCTCTGGGGTCATAGCCGAGTTCCTCAAGTACTTCTTTCGCAAGGATTGCACCCATTTTATGGTGATTGCTCCTTCCGAGCATATTCCCGATGTCGTGCAAAAACCCTGCTGCCGCAGCCAGTTCTGCTTCGCTTTCGCTGAACGAAAGTTTTTTCAGTATATTGTAGGCAGCTTTAGAGACAATATCCGTATGCCTGAGACCATGCTCGGTGTAGCCGATGATTTCAAGATATTTGTCCGCCATTTCAATATAAAGCCTTGCCTTTTTGTTATTGTGCAAGGCGCTGAGGTCAGGAGCCAAATCAATCTTCCTCTGAAGCAGGCCTTACTGCCGCAATGTATGCCTTGCCGAACTTTGCCTTCACATTTTCCGCAATCTTTAAAGTCACTGTGGTTGTGCCGACAGCCTCGATAACAGCGTATATCCCGCCTGATGTGATAACCTTGTCTCCCCTTTTCAAGCCTTCAAGCAACTGTTTATGTTCTTTAGCCTTCTTCTGCTGGGGCCTTATCAGGAGAAAATAAAAAACAACGAAAATCAATATTAACGGAAGAAAAGACATGATTGTTGATCCTCCGCCCTCTGCTCCCTGCCCTTGTGCCGGCGCCATTGCCCATGCTATGTCTGAAAACATTTCACACCTCCTGTCTGCCTCCCGACACCTCGGGAGGAGAGAAAAATTTGATTATTATACTAACCGTTCACAGTGGATTTAATCAAGATAAAGAACACGCTACCTTAAAATCAGATACTCAATAACAGCAACAAGAAACACAACAGAGGCAGCCGGGATTATCTTCTTATAAACCCCCCACATATCCGCCTTGAAATATTCCCTCGTAAGTACAAGGCAGATGTGAAGAGGAGAAAGCAGAACGCCGAAAAAACCCGAAGCAAATGCAAAAGAGATTATTCCGGCAGATGATTCTCCAGCAATGCTCAATATCAGCGGGAATGTGCTCCCGACAAATCCGACTGTCACGCCTGTCAGAAGACCGCTAACAAACGGAAGCAGAAAAAGCAGCGGAGCAGCAGGAATGCCGTTTAATCTCAGGAACTCGCTGAGGTTTTTTACTGCGCCTGACGCCTCCATGATTTCTTTGAATATCATGATGCCTGCTATAAGCATGATGACATCAAGCGACAACCCGTGCTTAACTGCCCTTACTACATCTTTCAGCCCGAACCTGTAAAAGATAAAAAGCCCTGTGACTATAATCAGCAGGGCATAATGAAGCTCTATGTGAAAGAAAACAACCAGCAGAAGCACTATCGCTATGGGGACAAAACTGAAGAGCCCTCTTCTTGATATGTTTCCAGCCTCTGAAAATCTGCCCGCAGCGCCTCTCATGCTGAACATGAATCCTGTTATCACGATAAAAACAGCGTATGGCATATTTGCAATAATTAAATTCCTCAGCTCTATGTTTGACACTGCTGAGGCAAGCAATATTCCGGGATAAAGCGGAAGGATATACTCCCATGGATGCCTGAACCAGTAATTCACAAATGCCTTTTCTTCCTGTGACATATTCATACCTTTTGCAGATTCCTCAACCATAGGCGCTGAAAAATACGCTCCTCCCACAGAGGGCAGAAGCCCTATCAGCAGAGGCATTGAGACCACAACTGCCTTCTTTCTTCTTAACAGCAGACGCGATGCCGTCATCATATCTGACAGGACATCTTTCTCTCTAAGTATTAATTCAAAAACCCTTATAAGGGTCAGGGCAAGCGCAAGCTTGATTGTAACTTTATCCAGAAACGCAGCCTTTATTGCAGACGCCATTGAGAGAGGGGACATGAGATATAAAATCGCAAGGACTCCAGCGGCGATAAGAAGGACATAACCTATGTTCATTTTCTTTCTTAAAAGAATGAGTATAAGGACAAAGACAGCGGAGATTTTAAGGATATCTGACATTTCAAAGGCGCTTCCTTACAAGCTCTATTAACCCAAAAATCTTAAGGGTTGCGATTGTTCTTGACTCAACATTGACCATAAGAATAAAATCATGGTGGGCAGTCGCAGAATCGAACTGCGGACACGAGGCTTTTCAGGCCTCTGCTCTACCGACTGAGCTAACTGCCCGTATGATTAAGTTTAGAGTAGAGTTAAGGGTTACAAGTTAAATCTTAAATGCAACCTTGCTCAGCTCACTTTTAACTTTTAACTTTACACTTTTAAGTTTTTTATTGTCAAGGCATGAGAAATTTTATAGCAAAAAAGCTCTATATTTACGGGCTCTCTATACTTTCAGGCGCCCTTCTCATCTTTTGTTTTCCGGCTTTTAATTTTTTCTTCCTTGCATGGATTGCGCTTGCGCCGTTCTTAATTTCCATTGTGGATAAAAAGCCATCTGAGGCTTTTCGCGCCGGGTTTTATCTCGGCATCCCTTATTTTCTTGGCACGCTGTACTGGATATATCATTCAATAAATCACTATGGCAGCATCCCTTTAATCCCAAGCCTTGCGCTTGTCTTTCTCCTGAGCCTTTATCTGAGCCTTTATACAGGGCTCTTTGCAGTGCTTTTTTCATGGAAGATTGCAACTACCCGTCTGCCGGCGCTTCTTATAGCGCCTGTCCTCTGGGTAACGCTTGAGTTTTTGCGTTCCTATGCCTTAACCGGATTCCCATGGTCAAGTCTTGGATATTCCCAGCACATGTTTTTACCTGCAATCCAGTTTGCCGACATTACAGGGATTTACGGCGTATCTTTTTTAATTGTGGCTGTAAACGGCGCCATTGCCGATTTCTTCATAATCAAAAAACGCCTTCGCGCAATGCCCCTGTTTCCGCTTTCCCAGACAGTGATAGGCGTTGCCCTGCTTTCTGTTTTTATTCTTGCTGTATTTTTCTACGGATTCTGGCGTTTAAATGAGACTCCTTCAGGCAAGCTTGTCAGGGTAAGCGTTATTCAGGGGAATATAGAGCAGGACAGAAAGTGGGACTTGGCTTATCAGCGGGAAGTTTTTGATACCTACAAAAATCTGACACAGGCGGCAACTGTTCTTTCTCCCTCACTGGTTGTTTGGCCGGAAACCGCGGCGCCTTTTTATTTTAATTCTGACCTGGCATTTACTCAGGAACTGATTAGCTTTCAGCAGGCATTGAACACTTCTCTTTTATTCGGCAGCATACTTATTAAAGAACCTGCTGATGGGGATAAGAACAGCGGTAAAAACCTTCTGACAAACAGCGCAATCCTCCTTGCGCCTGATGGAAAGCCTTCATTAATTTATGATAAAATACATTTAGTCCCATTCGGTGAATACGTTCCTCTAAGGAAGGTTCTGTTTTTTGTAGATAAGCTTGTTGCAGGGATAGGGGATTATGTGGAGGGGGAACACCAGATAAGGGCTGAAACGCCGTATGGGAGTTTTGGTGTGTTTATCTGTTATGAGATTATCTTCCCCGGGCTGGTAAGGAAATCATACTCGCGCGGCGGGAATTTTATGGTAACAATAACCAATGATGCCTGGTTTGGAAAAACAGCGGGGCCATATCAGCATTTCAGCATGGCTGTGTTCCGTGCCATAGAAAACAGAAAACCTGTAATCAGGGCCGCAAACACAGGAATCTCAGGGTTTATAGACAGCAGGGGAAAGGTGCTGGGGGCAACATCCCTGTTTCAGCGAACAGCCATGACAATGGATGTGGCAACCGATGCACGAAGAAGTTTTTATTCAAGGTACGGCGACCTGTTTTCGTATCTATGTATTGTGATAACGGTTTTATTATTAATAAATGTATCCAGGTCTACGACCAATAGGAGGTAATATGTTAGTGCGGTCAGAACTTAGAGAAGAACTTTCAGCCTTGAGCGCAAAGATCGAAGCCCTTAGAGGTTATCTTTGATGTCCCAAAGCTTAAACAGGAAATAGAAGAAATAGACAAAGAACTCTCCCTCTCTTCCTCGTGGGATTCTCCACGTAAAATGCATGAACTGCAGAAGAGAAAGGCATACGTAGAGGACATACTTTTTCCCTTCGAAGCGCTGTCAGAAAAAACAGCTTACCTTGAAGAATCCATAAAAATATTGGACGAGGAGGAGGGTGCGGTCTTTCTGCAAGAGATTCAAGCAGAGATTACAGCCCTGAGCGCAGCGATCGAAGAACTGGAACTGCGGCACCTGCTGTCCGAAGAGCTGGACAAGAACAATGCCATTGTGTCTATTCATCCCGGCGCGGGCGGCACAGAGAGTCAGGACTGGGCCCAGATGCTGTTGCGGATGTATCTGCGCTGGGCGGAAAAACATAAATTTAAGACTCAGGTTATAGACCTCCTGCCCGGAGAAGAGGCTGGTGTAAAGAGCGCAACATTTACAGTCAGCGGTCCTTATTCTTACGGCTTTCTCAAAGCCGAGGCTGGCGTTCACAGGCTTGTCCGAATATCACCCTATGATGCAAACAAAAGAAGGCATACTTCTTTTGCCGCAGTTATTGTTTATCCTGAAATAGAAGATGACATAAATATAGAAATAAAAACTGATGATCTAAGGATTGACACCTTCAGGGCATCCGGCGCAGGCGGACAGCATGTCAATAAAACATCCTCTGCTGTCAGGATAACCCATATGCCTTCAGGTATAGTTATTTCCTGTCAGAATGAACGCTCCCAGCATAAAAACAAAGCTATGGCTCTGAAGATACTGAAATCACGCCTTTACAATCTCTCGCTGAGTGAACAGAAAAGTAAGATGAAGGAAATAGTGGGCGATAAGAAGGGCATAGCTTGGGGAAATCAGATTCGGTCTTATATTCTTCAACCTTACAGGCTTGTCAAAGACCACAGGACATCCATTGAGAGTGGAAATGTGGATTCAGTTCTTGATGGAGAAATAGATAAATTTATACGGGCATTTTTAGAAAAGAGAATAAAGAATCCATAAACTCTACTACTTCTTATATATAATATTTTTAGTAGTAGTAGTAGTAGGTGTTAGTAATTACAAATAGGCATAAACAGGCCTTTTTAAAAGAGTTTTAGTGTTTATAAAGTGTATAGAAAAGCGATTATATATTTAACAAAAAAGGACTACAGAAAGAAAGAACAAAATATTAACAGAAAACCAACAGTTTTCTTGCTTGTAGTTTAAGAGATGAGATATAATAGTGCACCTCCCATTGGAGATTACTAACACCTGTTAATAAGCTGTTAATAACTGAAGGGTTGGGGAATGATTTTAGAAGAGATTTGGGAAAAAAGCCTTTCAAAGATAGAAGAAAAAATAGGAACAAGCATATTTGAATTATGGATAAAGCCTATAAAGCCTGTCCAGCTCAAAGAGCAGCAGCTCACATTAGAGGTGCCGAACAGGTTCTTTAAAGAATGGATAGAGGATTACTATCCAACTTTAATAACCGAAATACTGGAAGGACTGTTAGGCCACGCTGTAACTTTAAAATACAGGGTTGCCGAGAAACAGGCAGTAGAAATAAAGAGAATAGAAGCCCGGCTGGAGAGCAGAAAAACAAGGCTTGCAAGCAGAGGAATATACCTCAACCCAAAATATACATTTGAAAACTTTATAAGCGGACAGAGCAACCAGTTTGCCCATGCAGCGGCAAAGGCAGTGGCGGAAACACCCGGAAAAGTTTACACCCCGTTATTTATTTACGGAGGCGTTGGCCTGGGAAAAACTCATCTGCTCAGCGCAATCGGGAACAGCGTAATAGACAGCAAGCAGGACTACAACGTGCTTTATGTGTCATCAGAGCAGTTTACAAACGAGGTGGTATCAGCAGTGCGGCACGGAAAAACAGAAGAGCTGAAAAAGAAATATAGGAATGTGGACCTGCTCCTTATAGACGACATCCAATTTGTAGAAAATAAAATGGCAACACAGGAGGAGTTGTTTTATACTATTAACACGCTTTACGAGAAACAGAAACAGATAGTCATTTCCAGCGACAGGCCGCCGAAGGAGATCAAGACTATAACGGACAGGCTCAGGTCCCGC
>JAZDJF010000022.1:0-9571 GCA_043804165.1 Nitrospirota bacterium | reverse complement strand
CATGGGATGTTTTTTGACAGGATTTCAATTTCCTTTATCTCATCCTTTGACAGTCCTGTTGTGCCTATGACCATAGCCTTTCTTTTTTTTGATGCGAGCCTGATATTCTCCATTGTAGAGACAGGCGATGTAAAATCAATTATCACATCTGCATTGTCAATAACGTTTTCAAGGCTGTCTGAGAGCTTCACACCTGTTTCACCTATGCCTGTGATTGTGCCGAGGTCTTTTCCTGTTGCAGAATGCCCCTTTTTTTCAAATGCCCCTGCAAGTTTCAATTCAGGATACTCTTTTGAAAGCGCTGTAATCCTGCTTCCCATTCTTCCTGCCGCTCCAGCGACTGCTATCTTTATCATAAAAACCTCCTTGATTTTCAGGGATTGCCGAGAATCCATTTTACTGCTTCATTCAAGTCCTTTGCAACATAATCCGCATTGGATGATTCAGCGCCCTGTCCTGTCAGGACAAGAATGCCTTTTGCGCCTGCTGATTTTGCAATAAGCATATCAAGTTCTTTATCTCCGATTACATAGGATTGTTTAAGGTTAATACTGTGCTGTGCCCTTGCCTTTAGAATCATTTCAGGCTCGGGTTTTCTGCATGGGCAGCGCTCGTCAGGGTGGTGAGGGCAGTAATAAAAATCATCAAAGCCGTATTGCTCTATAAAGATATTGTTGACCTCTTTTGTGAATTTCTCATCAACGATTCCCCTTGCAATACCCGACTGGTTACTGACACCGATTAGCTTATACCCTTTATCTTTGAGCCGTATCAGCCCTGCAACCTCTTTAAATATTTCCAGATTGTCAAGGCTGTTCAGGTATCCTGCATCTTTGCACAATGTGCCGTCCCTGTCAAAAAAGACGGCCTTGTTTTTTGGGATAAAATGTTCTATAGCATCAAAAACCTCGTCAGATGTTATAGCGTCCATGCAGTCCATCTTATTCCTGTCGCATGTTCTTTTAAAGCAGGGACTGCAGTCAGTATTTTTTCTGATTACTGTATTTCCTATGCCCACCGGGCCTGTTAATTCAGGGTCTGTTGAGCCGAATACAGCGGTCATAGGAGTTCTGACAGCATAACCAATATGCATAGGCCCTGAGTCATTTGTAAGAAAGACATCGCACTCAGATATGAGGGCTGATAGTTCTATGAGGTCTGTTTTTCCTGCCTTATTTAGAATTTGAGATTTGAGATTTGAAATTTGAGATTTAGAAGTTATTTCTTCTGCTATCCCGGTTTCTGATTGCCCTCCGAAGATGACGACACTCCCATTGAGGTCTGAGATTATTTTCCTTGAGACCTCTGCAAATTTCTCAGGCTGCCATCTCTTTGTTGAACCGTAGGAAGCTCCCGGGTTGATGCCGATAACAGGTCTTTTCAGTCCCTTCAGGATATTCCTTGCTCTGATTCTCTCGTTGAGAGATAAATAGATATAAGGCAAGGAAAATTCAGCATCTATGCCTGCCTGCCGGAGAATGTTCAGGTAATATTCTATGTGATGCATCTTTCTGTCATCATTATTAAAAGGGATTGAATCTGTGAGGAGAAAGCCTCTCCAATCCCGGTTATAACCTATCCTCTGCGGTATGCCTGAGAGGAAGGCGATTAACGCGGCATCAAATGCGTTCTGAAAAAGTATTGAACTGCAAAAACTTTTTGTTTTAAGAACTGAAGATAGTCTGAATTTACCGCTTATGCCGTTGTATTTATCTTCATAGAGAATAATCTCATCTATAAAAGGGTTTTTTTCAAAGAGAGGCGCAACCCATGGTTTAACAAGAAGGGATATCTTAGTGTCTGGCAATTCCTTTCTCAGCGCCCTGAGCGCCGGCATTGTCATCACAGCGTCTCCGATCCAGTTGACGCCTCTTACCAGCAGATTTTTGCAGGTTTTGTCAAGCATTGTTTAGTTTAACATTTTAGTAATCCTGAAAAAAACTTAAGCTTAAGAAGGAATGAGGAATGTAATACCAAAATGATAATGTCCTAAAATATTCAATGCCAACAGCCATACTTTAAATTATTCATGTCTGTCATGCTGGCTTGTCCAGCATCTTTCTTCAGAGGGATTCCGAACAAGTCGGAATGACAACTGTATTGAGAAACAACTTACAAGATGGGACATTTCTAAATTGGCAGAAACAGGACATTTCTAAATTGGCGTAACAAAGAAGGAATGAGGAATTGAGTTTTGAGTGGTTTTTGTGAAATAATGGATAATATACAATGAAAATCTGCGAGATATTTGCAAGCATACAGGGCGAATCCTCATATGCAGGCATGCCTTGTACTTTCATAAGACTGACGGGGTGTAATCTCAGGTGTTTGTATTGTGATACGACATACGCATATGAGGAAGGGATGGAGCTTACCGAAGCTGAAATTATAAACGAAGTTGAGATGATAGGGGTTCACCTCGTTACAATCACCGGTGGAGAGCCTCTGCTTCAGGAAGAAACCTTTCATCTAATAGAACACCTCATAAGCGAAGGATATAAAGTCCTGATAGAGACAAACGGCACGATGAGCATAAAAGATATTGACAACAGGGCGGTTATTGTTCTTGATGTAAAAACACCCGGCAGCGGCATGTGGGAGGAAATGGACACATCGAATTTCGATTATTTAAAACCCGCTGACGAGATAAAATTCGTGATCACCGACAGAGCAGACTATGAGTGGTCAAAAGATATGATGCATAAATATAATCTGAGATCTAAATGTCAGGTGTTCTTTTCTCCGGCTTTTGGCATTCTTCTGCCTGAATCACTTGTTAAGTGGATACTTGAAGACAGGCTTGATGTAAGGCTGAATCTTCAGATGCATAAATATATCTATGGAAGTGAGAGGCGCGGTGTTTAGCGCTGCTGTGGTTGCCCTGTAGACATTCCACCTGAAAATTGCAGATATGTAGAAATTTCATGTTCAAAATTGTCACTGAATATATTCCTGCCGAGATGATTTTTTATCTCATTGATATTCCACAGCCTAACCTCATCAATCTCTTCTCTATTAAATGATACGTTGCCGTCATAGGCGCATGAATAAGTATATACAAGCTCTGTTTCATAAGGGTTTGTGTGAATGTACGAATAAAGGAACTCAGGGTTGCATTCTGATATGCCGAGTTCTTCTTCCATTTCCCTTTTTGCTGTCTGAAGCAGATCCTCTCCGGGATTGACATGCCCTCCAACAGATGTATCCCATTTGCCGGGAGCTACATCCTTGCTTTCTGAACGCTTTTGAAGGAAAAGAGATCCTTTTTTGTTGAATACAAGCACATGTACAACTCTGTGGATTAGAGAGGGGTTCCCGTGCACCTCAGACCTTTGGGCAATGCCGATTGCTTTACCGTGACTGTCAGTTATCTCCAGGAATTCTTCGGTTGTATCAGACAATATTTCCCTCCCGCTTTTTTTGGTTTAAGTATTATAACTTTCATAAATACAGGTGTAAAGGCGCCGCTGGGCTGCGCTGCAGGGTATTGACATTAATATTGGATATGTTAAGCTTTTAATTAGCAGAGCTTATTTTTATTCAGACACGAGATTGCGGCTCTGCACTTTACTAAATTATAACTTTGAGGAGGCGGCAATGACAAATGCAATTGAGATAGCTATCAAGATGGAGACAGACGCAATAAAATTCTATAAGGCGGCGGCGGATAAGACAAAAAACCCTGTCGGCAAAAAAATGTTCCTGACCGTAAGGGAAGATGAAAAAAGGCATCTTAATATGCTTATGCAAATATTCAAGGGACTTGATGTCAAGGTCAGCGATGTTAGTCCGATGAAGAATATAAAAACTGTTTTTGAATCAATGAAGAATGAGATGGTGAAAAAAATTCAGGCAACTACAGACGAATTAGAGGCTTTCAAGATAGCATCGCAGATGGAAAAAGAAGGCATCAATTTCTATAAGAAGGCTTTATCTGATGCGAAAAAAGACAAAGAAAGGGCTTTATTTGAAAAACTCATAAAAGAAGAAGAACAGCATTACAGTATCTTTGCAAATTCCTATTCTTTCCTTTCCGACACCGGAAACTGGTTCATGTGGGAAGAACACAGCATTGTTGAAGGATGAACGCACTGGGAGACCTCTGGGAAGCGAGCGATTTGTGGCCAAGCTTGAAAGAATATTAGAGCGTAACTTGCAACGGCTGAAGCCTACGCCAAAACCAAAAAATAAAGGGAGTTAAATATGGTGTCCCCAGAATACCAGAATACCAGAATACCAGAATACGTGGGTATTACATTATTAGAGACTTTTAGACCCACTATTTTGCAATTATGCCGGTTTTCCCTTTAATTGTCACCATCCCGGGTTTTCCTCTTTCGCCTTCAATGCCATATTCGATTTCATGGAAAATTTCTATTACACGGAGATTTGTTATAAGGTGTTCGGTTATCCGTGTGGCAGTAAAGAATGATATGCCGTCAGAGAGGGCGAGATAAAGGACAATCTGATCCGCAAGATGGCTGTCAAGACAGGCTTTGCCTTTATAATAATCGAGGAGTTCTATTGCAGCTTCTTCACCGACCCTTTCGGCTTTCTTTCCCCTTTCACCGAGGGAGGAAAATCCGGCGATGCAGTTAACCGATTCCATCCCTAAAAAAATGAATGTGCCCTGCCCGAAACAAGGCGCCTGAATTGCTTCTATCTCAGGGTTCAAACCATGTAATTGAAGTATTTTTGAAGCGGCATCCCTCTGGCGTTCAGCAATGCTTAGCGGGAGGTTTCCCACGCCTGATATGCCTGTAATTTTCTTAATATCCCCTCTTTCGATAAGGGTTAAAGGCTCAATAGAGGCTGCGGGCGAGATTTCAATATTTATCTTCCCGCCGCCTTTTGGATAAAAACCGTAGCTGACTATCCCGGCATTTATTGAGATGCCGAGAAATTTCAGCATGGCGGAAAAGACACTGCTGCTGTAATGAAACGGCGGGCTGAACGGCACATGAGTCCCGCCTTTCAGGATCAGAGAAGACCTTTTTTTCGCGAATATCAGCGGCGGAAGCAAGGACTGCATAAGCAGTGTGGTAGAGCCGGCAGTCCCTATATCGAAAAGATATTCTCCGGGCTGCACAGTTGAAGGCTCGAAAATAAGCTCTGTTGAGCCCACAGAATCACCTCTAACCCTTGCTCCGGAAATTAATGTTAAAGCGCGCACACAGGAAAGATGCTGTGGCATAAGGCCCGGCTTCCTGCGTGCTTTTCTGATATTGAATATCCGGAAAGGCTTTTTTAAAAGACAGGATAGGCTTAAGGCTGTTCTGAGTATCTGCCCGCCGCCCTCTCCAAAACTGCCGTCAATCTCAAGCATTATTTAGTGTCTGTCCATAAACTGGCATTTTCATAAAAAGTCGTCATTCTCGCGAAGGCGGACAAGATGTCTTTCAGGTAACAATGAGCCTGCGGCATGCATAATAAGAAGCATAAATTATACAGATTCGGTATCACTACTGTCCGGTTGTTTTTAGCATAGTGCGATATAACTTATTGAAATAATAACACAAAAATGGCTTTGAGACCCGTTATCGACTTGAAATATTTTCAGCCAGCTTGTCATCTTTCCGGAAACACCCGGAAGGAGATGACGAATGTACTCTGGAAAACTTATATTTTCACAAGTTATGGACTTGATGCCTCTGCATACATTTCAACACTGCGTTGCTCGCTATCAGGGCAATCACAATGTCAGAAGCTTCATCGAAAGAATTCCGTTATTACAGTTACTTACAGAAACAAGCATGGAGCTGGAAAACTCGGATTCCCAAAACCAGTTGATTTTATTCACTTAACAGTCGGACAGTAGTGAGCGCTAATATGATTTAGCTCATTCCAGCCGTATTTCTTCCTGAGAAAATATGCAATTGGAATTTATGATTTTTCTTTGTATTGACAGGGGCTGTATTGCCTGCTACGATAAAAATATAATCTAAGAAATTTTGGAGGATAACATGGAACTCGATCTTCAGATTACAGCAAGGAACCTTAAGTTGCCAAACTATGTCAGGGATGCTATCCATAAGAAGGCAGAAAAGCTCGACAAGTTCTATGACAGGATAATGAGGTGCAGGGTTGTTGTTGAGGTCCCTCATAAACATAAGAAGGAAGGTTTGCTCTATAACGTTCGTATAGACATGAAGGTCCAGGGAGCAGAGCTTGTTGTAAAGCGCGAACCAAATGAAGACCTTGAAATTGCTGTGAGGGATGCCTTTTATGCAGCAAGAAGACAGCTGGAGGACTTTGTACGGAAGCAGAGGCAGGACGTTAAAAGGCACGAAGAACCGCCTCGTGCAGTAATAACCTCGCTGTTCCCTGAAAAAGGGTACGGTTTTCTTACAACTATTGATAACAGGGAGATATATTTTCATAAGAACAGTGTGCTTAATCATGAGTTCAAGAAGCTTAAAACAGGGATGGAGGTTCGTTTTGTTGAGGAGAGCGGTGAGAAAGGGCCGCAGGCAAGCACTGTGACGGTTATCTGAGACTAAAAAATAAGGCGCAGCGCTTTATAAAATCCTTGCAGATGCGATTGTTTTTGTCCATTTCCTCTGGATAGTTTTTCTGGTTTTTGGCGCTTTCTGGGGTGCAAGGAGCAGGGTTATTAAAATTTTTCATATCTCAGGTCTTTTCTTCGCATTCTTAATCCATTTGAAGAATTCTGGGGACACTATACATAATTATTGATACGCGAGCAAGGTTAAGCATATCATTCATGCATGGCAAGGATTGCTCGTGTAGTAGCCCCTATCTTTCCGCATCACATCACACAGAGGGGAAACCGTCGGCAAAAAACCTTTTTCTGTGAAGAAGATTGCCGGAGTTATAAAAATTTGATGGCGGAATGGTGCAATCGCTGCAAAGTGGAAGTATGGGCTTATTGTCTTATGCCCAACCATGTGCACCTGATAGCGGTGCCGAAATCGGAGGAAGTTTTGAGGCGAGCAATTGGGGAGGCACATCGGAGATACACCCGGCATATAAACTTTCGTGAAAAGTGGCAAGGTCATTTATGGCAGGGGAGGTTCGCTTCTTTTCCTATGGAAGAGCGTTACCTGCTTGCCGCGGCTCGTTATGTAGAGATGAATCCTGTGCGGGCTGGAATTGTGCAAAAGCCAGAGAAATATACATGGAGCAGTGCCTCCGCCCATATATCCGGCAGGGATGACGAACTTGTAAAGGTCACACACTTACTTGAAATGGCAGGGGATTGGCGAAACTTTCTTGCTGAGACAGTTGCTGCTCAGGAGATGGAAGTGATACGCAGCCATGAACGCACAGGGAGACCTCTGGGAAGCGAGCAATTTGTGGCCAAACTTGAAAGAATATTAGAGCGTAACTTGCAACGCCTGAAGCCTGGTCCAAAACCAAAAAATAAAAGGAGTTAAATACGGTGTCCCCAGAATACATTGTCCACGAGCTTACTACACATATAGAGAAGAAGGATGCCGATGAGTGCATGGACGGTATAAAGTGCGTATATCTCGAGATACAGGTAGGACAGTTTATCAAGAATTTTGAGAAGAGAAAGTAGAGCATAAAGTTCATGCAAAAAACATTACGGTATTTGAATAGCTAACAGATGTTGTAAAATATAATACGATGTCAATGGATGTTTTGAAACTCAAAAAACCGCCCAGGAAAATCCTTATCATAAAACCAAGCTCGCTTGGAGATGTTGTGCACAGCCTTCCTTTTTTAAACGCCCTAAGAGACAGCTTCCCCAGAGCAGAGATTCACTGGATTATCGCAAAGGGGCTTGAAGGTCTTCTTGAGGGGCATCCGATGATAAACAAGCTCTGGATTATTAATAAGGATGATTGGAAGAGGGTTAGGGGCGCAAGGGCAACGATAAAAGAACTGAGGTCTTTGTTTAAATCTTTAAAGGCTGAGAAATACGACCTTGTTATAGACCTGCAGGGCCTTCTCAGAAGCGGGATTCTTACAAAGGCAACAGGCGCGCCTGTGAGGGTAGGTTTTAAAGAGGCGAGGGAAGGCAGTAGGATATTTTATACACACACTGTTAAGGCAGGCAAGGATGTTCATGCAGTGGACAGGTATCTTGAGATAGCAAAATTTCTCGGGTGCGATATCTCCGATATAAAATTTCCGTTTCCTCTGTCTTTTAACTCTCAACTTTTAACTCTCAAAATACAACTCCCGGAAAGATATGCTGTCATAGTCCCGGGCGCAAGATGGGAGACAAAGAGGTGGTTTCCGGAAAGATTCGGACAACTCGCATCAATGATGCAGGTGAAATCAATCATTGTGGGCGGAGAATCAGATGCTGGTATAGCAAGTATTGTCGTTAGGAATTCCGATGGCAATGCCATATCAGATGCAGGAAAGACAACCTTAAAAGAGCTTATAAAGATAATAAGAAATGCAAGGTTTGTAGTCACAAATGACTCAGGACCAATGCATATCGCTGCTGCGCTCAATGTGCCTGTCTTCGCCATATTCGGACCTACTAACCCGCTGAGGACAGGCCCTTACGGCAGATTGCATGTCATAATCAGGAAAGAACTCGAATGTTCTCCGTGTTACAAAAATAATTGCAGAACCGTTCAGTGTATGGAAATGATAAGCGTCAGAGAAGTAGCAGATGCTATCATACGGAGTGGATATTAAGGAATAGCAATGTTCTATTGAATAGCAAAGTTCTATTTATAAAAAAGCTATTGACTTTTTTAAGGAACTATGATAATTTTGCTACTACTACTACTAACCAGCAAAATGTTTATAAATTTATAAATATAAAGACGCTTTGAATAAAAACGACACAAGGTTGTGAATTATTAAACAGCCTGTAATATAAAAGGAGGTAGCTATGTCTAATCTACAATGGTTTTTGGTGATTTTTGCATGGTCTTCAGTCTTCATTTTTGTGGTTGGAGCGGCTTATAAGGCCATAAAGTTTTCTACTATGCCCCAAAATCTCCGCTGGGAGGTTTATCCAGTCCCTCATGAAGAAAAGGAGAAGCGTCATTATGGCGGGTCTTATATGGAGGAGATGGACTGGGCTAAAAAGCCATTACACAGTTCTCTTGCAGGAGAGCTTGTAGAGATGGGCTCCGAAATATTCTTCCTGAAAAGGGTGAGGGAGTACAACATATTTGGTTTATGGCCATTTTCGATGGCGATGCACTGGGGTATTTATCTACTCTTCGGCTGGATGTTTCTCCTTGCGATAGAAGCCATTCTTAAGATTAACGCTATCTCTCCGATTACAAATATTGTTGGTGTTGTTGCATTTATCTTGGGTGCCCTTGGTTGTTTAGCGCTTATCATCAAAAGGGCAACAAACAAAGAGCTTAACCTTTACACTGCACCTGTAGATTATTTCAACCTCCTGTTGCTTCTTTCTATCTTTGTTACGGGTATTATATCCTGGTGGATGGACCCTTCTTTCATGGATGCAAGGAGGTATGTAGCAGGCATTATCTTCTTTAATCTTTCACCTGTGACACCTGTTGTCATGGTGACCTTCCTGCTTTTTGGGCTCTTCTTAATCTATATGCCATTTTCAAAGTACCTGCATTATCTTGCCAAGTATTTCAAC
>JAZDJF010000021.1:0-2447 GCA_043804165.1 Nitrospirota bacterium | reverse complement strand
ATAGGCGGAGGGCCTGCAGGTTCAACAGCAGCCCGTTTCCTTGCAAAAGAAGGAATAGACACAATCCTGATTGAAAGGAATTTTTCTTTTGTCAAACCCTGCGGCGGCGGAATCCCTGATGCTGCCGTTGATGAATTAGGCATACCCAGAAATATTATCAAAAAAGATGTCAAAAATATAAAGTTGGTATCTCCTCTGAATAACGCTGTTGATATTAGGCTTGAGGGCGGTTTTATTGTCATAGTCAAAAGGGGTGAATTTGATTCTCTATTGAGGGAGGACGCAAAAGTTAAAGGGGCGCAGTTAATAGAAGCCGAGTTCAGTCATTTTAAGGAGACGGGCAAGCAGATAACTGCGCTGGTAAATATTAACGACAAAAAAGAGCAAATAAGAACTGACTACCTTATAGCTGCTGATGGTGTGAATTCAAGGGTAAGGCTTGCGCTCGGGTTGAAGCTGTCTTCTGCTGTATATACGCTCACCACGAAGATAAAAAATGACGATGCCGATACGTGTGAGTTCTGGTTTGGCGAATCACATGCCCGCAAGTCATATTCATGGATCTTTCCTGAGGCTGAAGGAATATCAGCAGGCACCGGCAGTTCTGATCCCGGAGAGTTGAAAGGCATGCTCAAGACATTCTTTGCAAGAAGGGGTATGGGCGCTGATTATACTGCAACAAGGATGTACAAGGTGCCATTATGGAGCGGAGAGTTATATAATAAAGATAATATACTCTTTATCGGTGATGCGGCAGGGCAGGTAATGCCGCTGACATATGAGGGTATATACTATGCGATGAAGGCTGGGGAGTTTGCAGCGATGGCAATAATAGCAGGAAAACCCTCTGATTATAAGAAGCTGTGGCGTAAGAGGTTTAACAGCAGGTTTATGATCATGAGAAAGCTCTGCGATTATTTCCTGAGGGATGATAATTCTGCCGAGAAACTTGTTTCCCTCTACAGAAGACAGGAGATTCAGGCAGCTACGATGAGACTCTGGCTTGAAAAGTCTTCTGATGAAAGGAATCTAATCTCTTTTGCAAACTTTTTCAGAAAAGTTTTAAATTGATACAAAAAAGATTCATATCGTACTCTCTGATAATTCACCTGCTTGCAATGTCTCTTCTCTTTATATCGCCTGTCACTAAAGAACAAAAGGGCAAGCCATTCTTTGCGAGGCTTGTTACCGCAGAGGATATCGGGCAGGGAGGCGGGGATAAAGCAGCGCCGCTGCCTGTCCCTTCGCGGAAATCCGCATCCTTGCCCCGCTCTTCAAAGAAGCCTCTTATCCCCTCTGTCCCATCCACAGGTTCAAAGAGCCCGCAGGGCGCTAAGAGTCAGGAAGCCCCTGTCCATACAACAGCGCCGTCAGGCTCAATGAGCAATGGGTCAGAGGATTTGAAAAGTTCGCAATCAGGCATGCCGCCGGGCACCGGAGGCGGAGCTTTTCCGCTTAAAAGGGAGACTATGGATAATATTGCCCAGCAAGGGAAGGGGTTTTCTGCAGGACAAAGCGCAAAGGAGGAGGCAGCGAAAATCGCAAAGAAAACAGAGGATCAAAAAGAGAAGAGCAGTATCACATTTGATGTTAAGGGATTCAAATATGACGGCTATATGCTAAGGCTTAAAGATAAGATTGAAGGCATATGGCAGTATCCTTCTGATGCGGCAATGCGTGGGATTTACGGAGACCTCTATCTCAGCTTTACAATTAAAAAGAACGGGAGTCTCAGCAAGGTGGAACTCGTCAGGACATCAGGACACATAAGCCTTGATGAAGCAGCTATGAAGGCGCTTAAAGATGCAGCGCCTTACTGGCCGTTGCCTGAGGATTGGAAAGAGGAAGAACTCACTGTTAAAGGACATTTTATATACAGTATTTACGGGGTTTATGTGAGATAAGAACCAAGATTTCTTCTGGTATAATTAAATCATGAGACCTAAAAAACATCTTGGCCAGAATTTTCTTTACGATCCCTCCATACTCATGAGGATTGTTCAGGCCGCGGGAATATCATCCGAAGATACTGTTGTTGAGATAGGTCCCGGACACGGCAGGCTTACTTGTTTGCTTGCAGAGAAGGCAAAGAGGGTAATAGCAATAGAACTGGACAGGGAACTCTACGAGAAATTCAGGCAAGATGAGGTTGATAAGGATATTGAATTAGTATATGGAAATGCCCTCAGATACCCATATGAAGATCTTCCTGGATTCAAGGTAGTTGCAAACATCCCTTATTACATCACTACTCCAATAATATTCAGGCTTATTGAGAGCAGAGGGAATCTCAAATCCATGACGCTTACTGTTCAGAGAGAGGTTGCAAAGAGAATCGCGGCTAAACCCGGCACTAAAGACTATGGAGTTCTTTCTATCATGATTCAGTATTATGCTGTCCATGAATTAAAGTTTATAATTCAAAAAGGCGCGTTCAGTACAGTTCA
>JAZDJF010000020.1:0-2368 GCA_043804165.1 Nitrospirota bacterium | reverse complement strand
TCCGGTGCAGGAGGAAGGAGCGTTCTTGCAAAAGGGGCAAGGCCTTTGGTGATGATGACAGAGGGTTTGGTTTTACCGCAGAATGTTGCAGTCCTATCTGCAACACTGGGAACACAGATTTCTACATCATCACCTGAAAAGGGGCATGGGATTTTCACATACTATTTCCTCAAGGCGTTGAAGGATGGCAAAAAAACCATAGCTGAGATTTATGATTATATAAAGCCACTGGTTGAAGACGAGGCAAAGGCAATCAATGTCCAGCAAAGTCCAAGCATAAATCCTGAACCAGAAAAGTTGAAGGGGAGGTTTGGGTTGAGAAGGTAGCAAGAAAGGTGTATAATAATGAACAGTCTACACAATTGATTAGGCCAGCAAAATTGATAAAACATAGATTGATTAAAAGATAAAACCTTCTTATTCCGTGCTAAAATGGCCATAAATAAAGGATGGACACAATGCTGGCGACATCAAATCTTACAAAAACTGAAAAACTTGCCTTGGAAGAGTTTATAACAACTTTAAAAACCGATTGGCCCTCTGCAAGATTCAAACTATTCGGGTCAAAGGTAAAGGGAACCGCAGATGCAGAATCGGATTTGGATCTTTTAATTGTGCTTCCTTGTTCTGTAACAAAAGAGATAAGACGGCAGATAGTTCATAAGGTTTTTGATATAAACCTTACCCATGGAACTAATATAAGCGTGCTTATAGTTTCAGAAGAAGAATGGCAAAATGCCCCTCTTTCTCTGCTTCCTATCCATGCCTTTGTTGAAGAGGAAGGAATTCCCTTGTGAATGACAAAGAGGAAAATCTGAACGAACTCATACATTATTGGCTGAAAAAATCACAAGAATCTCTTGACTCAGCCTGTGATGAGATGAATGCAGGCCGCCTGTCATTTTCAGTGAACCGAATTTATTATGCCTGCTTTTATGTAGTTAGCGCAGTTTTGCTTCAGGAAAAATTTCGATTTAAAAAGCACTCTGGCGTAAGGACTGCCTTTCATCAACATCTTGTAAAATCAGGAAGGGTAAGTCTTGAAAACGGGAAATTTTATGATGAGCTTTTTGAAGCTCGCCAGAGGGGTGATTATATTGAACTTGTCAGCTTTGAGGAAAAACAAGTTGAAGACTGGCTTCGACAGGCAAGCCGGTTTGTTGAGGCAATTAAATTATTGGTTAAAAACAACTGATTTTTTCTCAAAAGAGATTTCAGGAGGTGGGGGATGAAAGGGATATTTTCGTTGCTACTGATACTTGCTGTGCTCAGTCTACTTGCAGGGTGTGCGGTGCCTTTAGTTACTGCATCCAGTAAAGGTGATAACCAACAAGTTAAAACCCTACTCGATAGCGGAGCTGATATAAATGAGAGAATGGGCGTTGCTACACCATTAACGTGGGCAATATGGCATGGTAATACTGATACGGCAAAACTTCTGATAGAGAAAGGAGCGGATGTAAACAAACCTTCCGGTGTTATCTGGAGAAATGACACGCCTTTAGTAGTTGCCGCAATTCGAGGAAATTTTAAAATAGTAGACCTCCTGCTTGAAAAAGGAGCGGATCTGGAATATGCATTTAATATTTGTGAAGAGCAGTCTAAAGGTTTTGGCGGAAGCTTTTATAAGAGCTGTCTTGCTACACTAAAGTCAGTTAAAGCCAAAAGGCAGCCAGCAAAGCCAGACATCTCCGAGGAAAAACTCGCCAGTATGATCCAAACCGCAGTTGAAAAGGCATCTAAAGATCAGAAGAAAGAAACCAAAGCCACTTCAACTATATCAGGCATAGACAAACCTTCCTTCAGTCCGTCGGAGACGATAATGAGAGATGACGATCTTGCAGTGATTATCGGCATAGAGGGTTATCAAAGCCTGACCAAATCTGATTATTCTTTTGATGATGCGAAGCTGGTTAAAGACTATGTAAAGGCGCTTGGGTTCAAGGAAAGGAACATTGAGCTTCTCACTGATGAGAGGGCAACAAAATCCGCTATTGAAAAAATCATAAAGACATGGCTTCCGAACAAGGCAAAGCCTAATAGCAGAGTTTTTATTTATTATTCTGGACATGGTTCGCCTGATCCAAAGACAGGCGATGCATACATAGTGCCTTATGATTGCGATCCAAATTACCTATCTGATACAGGCTTTCCTCTTAAGAGCCTTTATGACAATCTCGGTAAACTTCAGGTTGCGGAAGTAGTTATTGTCCTTGATTCCTGTTTCTCCGGTGCAGGAGGAAGGAGCGTTCTTGCAAAAGGGGCAAGGCCTTTGGTGATGATGACAGAGGGTTTGGTTTTACCGCAGAATGTTGCAGTCCTATCTGCAACACTGGGAACACAGATTTCTACATCATCACCTGAAAAG
>JAZDJF010000019.1:0-4739 GCA_043804165.1 Nitrospirota bacterium | reverse complement strand
TTTTGTTTTAAACTAAAAACTACTTACTATTCACTGATAACTGTTGTTATGGAGAGGTGCCAGAGAGGCTGAATGGGGCGGTCTCGAAAACCGTTGTGGGGGCAACTTCACCGGGGGTTCAAATCCCTCCCTCTCCGCCATGAAAAACAGTTTAAAGTTTCCCGCCTCGGGCAGGTTCGCCTGAGGCGAAAGAGTTAAGACTAACTTACAAAATCAAGAAAGGATGGCGCTGAAGTATGGATAGGATTCTTGAAAGAAGTAAATATTTAATCTTGATTGCCATTGTCTCTGCGGCGCTTATCGCATTCAGCCATTTCGGAGGCAAGGAGTGAAAGCCTTTAATTTTTAAAGCGAATTATTTATAATATATAACTTCAAATTATAAGGAATACTATGGAAAGAAAAATCGGGAAAATACTAATTGCAAACCGCGGCGTCCCTGCGGTGAGGGTTATGCACACATGCAGGGACAGAAAGATACCGACCACAGCTGTTTACAGCACCCCTGACAGGCTTGCTCATCATGTTTTTATGGCGGACACTGCCGTTCATATAGGCGAGGCGCCGCCCATAGAGTCTTATCTCAATATGGATAAGATGGTTAATGCGGCAGTTCAGAGCGGGTCTGATGCGATACATCCGGGGTGGGGGTTTCTTGCAGAGAATGCCAATTTTGCCCAGATGGTTATAGATGCAGGTCTTAGATGGATAGGCCCTTCTCCAAAGGTTATAAGGCTGATGGGCGATAAGATAGAGGCAAAGAGAATTGCACAAAAGGCAAAGGTCCCCACAATACCCGGCATCAGCGATGTTACTGATATTAATCAGATTAAGAAATGGATGAAGGATGAAAAGATAACGTTCCCGATAATGATAAAGGCGGCTGCAGGCGGCGGCGGAAAGGGAATGGTTAAGGTTGAAAACAATGATGGATTAGCGCAGGCATTTGCCCAGGCGCGTTCAGAGTCAAAGAAGTCATTCGGCGATGAAACAGTGCTTGTTGAAAAATACATAGAGAGGGGAAGACATATCGAAGTTCAGATTGTTGCAGATGAGCATGGCAATGCGATTCATCTTTATGAGAGGGAATGTACAATTCAGAGGCGGAATCAGAAGATCATTGAGGAGGCGCCTTCTCCAAGCCTGGATGAGGGACTGAGACAGGAGATATGTATAACTGCTGTAAGGCTTATGAGGGAGATTGGATGTACATCAGCAGGAACTGTAGAGTTTATTTTTGATTCCTCTACAAAGAAATTTTATTTCCTTGAGGTGAATACAAGATTACAGGTCGAACATGGCATTACAGAGCTCATAACAGGTCTGGATATAGTCGGGATAATGATTGACGTTGCAGTGGGCAAGAAGCTGCCGTTTAAACAGTCAGATATACGTCCGAACAGATGGGCGCTGGAATGCCGTCTTAATGCAGAAGACCCCAAGAGTTTCAGCCCTTCCTTTGGAACCATAACCCGGCTTCATGTGCCGGACGGCCCCGGCGTCAGGGTATCGTCAGGCGTTTATGAGGGCGCTGATATACCTCCTTATTATGATTCACTCTTTATGCTGTTAATGACGGCAGGCGCTGACAGAGAGGACGCCATAAGGGTTATGGACAGGGCGCTCGGCAGGACGCTCAGGGTTGAAGGTATAAAGACCCTTGCGCCGTTGCTTTTAAGCATAATCAGGCATTCTGCATTTAAATCAGGGGATTTTTCCACAAGGTTCATCGAAGAGCATATGGATGAGCTCGTCTCTATGTTCAGAGAGAAAAGCAGTGAAGATGAGGTTCTCAAGGTTGCGAGATATGTGGCTGAGATATCGGCGCTCGGGCCGCAGAAGTGGATGTGAGCCGGCTTCGCCGGAGTTAGAAGTTAAAAGGTGAAAGTTGAAAGAGAAGCTATGAAGAAGGATTACGTCTTTGTAAAGCACGGGATGACTCCTAAAGAGATTGTGAAGGCAGTGCGCTTTCTCAGGGGTGTATGCCTCACATCTGTTGGGATGCGTGATGCAGGGCAGTCTGATTTTAAGAACAGGCACAGGATATACGACCTCAAGACTCTTGCGCCTTATTACAATGAGATGGGACTATTCAGCGCTGAATGTCATGGCGGCGCAAGGTGGCATGTCGGCATAATGAACAGAAGGGAAAGCCCTTTTGAGGAGATCAATCTCCTGAGGGAGTTGATGCCGAATGTGCTGTTGCAGACCCTGATACGGGAGACGAATCTATGGGGATACAGGCCTTATCCTAAGAATGTAATTGAATATGTTGTCTCGAAGGTTGACATAGACGTATGGAGATGTTTTTCTTTTCTGAATGATGTAAGGAACATGAGGGCAGTTGCAGAGGTTGTGTTGAAAAGGGGAAGACTGTTTGAACCGACAATCTCATTTACCGTGGCAGACTGGGCGACAAATGAATATTATCTCGGCGTTGTGCGCGAGATTGCCGGTCTCTGCGGAGGAACCGATGAGATAGTCCTCTGCATAAAAGATATGGCGGGCGTTGGCGATATTGCGAGGATAGGCAATCTTATAGACGCGATAAAACAGGCATATCCTGAACTTATTATCAGCTATCACAGGCATATAACAGACGGGCTTGCAATGCCTGCGCTTCTGTCAGCAGCAAAGGCAGGAGCAAAGATCGTTGATGTTCAGGAGGACTCCCTGGTACGGTTTTACGGCCATTCTCCTATCCTGAGCGCGCAGGCATATTTTGAGGAATCAGGCATTCCTGTTCACCTCAACAGATATATGGCAGAGGCATCCGTACAGAAGGTTCGTGAATGGATAGGGGATTATGAATGGGCAGAGTCGCCGTTTAAGGGATTAGACCATATGGTGACATTCCACAAGATGCCGGGAGGCGCATTCCCAAGTTCCTTTGAACAGGCTGAAAAGGGTGAATTCCTCCATCACATGCCGGCAATCCTGAGGGTGATGTCCCTTTACAACAAGGTTGTCAAGTATTTTGATGTTACGCCGGGCTCTCAGATTACATGGGTTGCCTGCAGCGGAATAGTGAACAGATACGCAAAGGAAAGAGGAGATGCAGGCGTTAAGCATGTGACAGAGCTTCTTGCAAAATTTGTCGAACAGAAGAATCAGGACTTTGGCGCAATGGAAAAAGAAGAGCAGGAAGAACTGCTTTTGCTCTTCAGGCAGGCTCCGGGAGATTTTAAGAATCTCTTGCTTGGCAATTACGGCAGGCTTCCTGTCGGCTGGCCTGCGGAATGGGTATACAAAAGCGCCTTCGGCGATGAGTGGGATAAAAAAATAAAGGAACGGAAAGAACTTTCTCCTCTGGATTCGCTGGGGGACGATGATTTGGAAAAGCTGAGAAAAGGTCTTGCTGAAAATATCGGCAGAGAGCCGGCAGAAGAAGAATTTATACTTTATCTCATGCATCCAAAGGATGCGATTGAGTTTATTGTATTCAGGGAAAAATACGGCGAGGCGCCGCTTGTCCTTCCGACAGATGTCTGGAGAGAGGGGCTGAAAAAAGCAGGCGACAGGGTGGATTTTGAACTCTGGGGCAAACCTTACTCCATAGAGCTTGTTTCAATAG
The DNA here is from genome assembly GCA_043804165.1 of Nitrospirota bacterium. Taxonomy (GTDB): domain Bacteria; phylum Nitrospirota; class Thermodesulfovibrionia; order Thermodesulfovibrionales; family UBA1546; genus UBA1546. The sequence continues at coordinate 1,165 of JAZDJF010000019.1, read as the reverse complement.
GCGCTGAGCATGAAGGCATTGTCCATGTGGTGATGAAGGTCAATAACAGGACAAGGGTTTATGCTGTGGAGACTCCGAGGGCAAAGCGGACTGAGATAAGGATGGCAAAGAAACCCAATGAGATAGGCGCTCCGATTAACGGCAATGTCTGGAGGATCGGTAATCCGGGAAGAGGCGCTATTAAAGGGGGAGACATTGTCCACAGAGGCGAAGAGATTGCAAATCTTGAGGCAATGAAGATGGAGAATGCTATCATAGCTCCGTTTGACGGCCAGATTACAGAGGTCTGTGTTAAGCTCAATGACACTGTTCAGGAAGAACAGCTTCTGTTTGTGATCGAAAAGGTGTAGTGTTTTGATTTTAATAAGCTTGCATAGAAAGCCAGATGGAAAAGCTTCTTAAGGGGATTCATACTTTTCAGGAGTCTTACTTCAAGAAGGAGGAAGACTTTTTTAACCGGCTTTCAAAAAGGCAAGAGCCGGAAGTCCTTTTTATCACATGCTCTGACTCACGTGTGGACCCTAATCTCGTTACTCAAAGCAGGCCCGGCGAGCTTTTTATTGTGAGAAACGTTGGGAATATTATTCCACCATATGCTGAAATCAAGGATAAAAAATGATGAAATCAAGGATAAAAACAGCGTTGCAGCAGCGATAGAATTTGCAGTATTGAGCTTAAAGGTAAAAGATATTATTGTGTGCGGGCACTCAAATTGCGGCGCAATGCAGGCTATTTTCAAGGACGAAAGAGAATTTGAACAAATGCCCCATCTGAGGGACTGGCTCAGGTTGGCTGATTCTGTGAGAAATATTGTCTTGAAGTATTATCCGGAAACGTCTGCTGAAATCCGCCAGCGGATTACCGAAGAGGAAAACGTTTTGTGTCAACTGCATAATATTCAAACATATCCGTTTGTTCAGGAGGCATTAAACGAAGGTGTGCTTCACCTGCATGGCTGGCACATCTCTGCGACTTCTTTAATCCAGTTGTTCAGTTTTTCATTTTTTGTCAAAGCATTCATAAATTTTTCTCCTTTAAGATTATGATACTATTGCCGAGATACTTTTTTAAAAGGGATTCAAATTAAGGCAAATAAAAAACCGCCTTCAGTATCAGCAAATATATTTAATTATACGAATTATGCCATCATAAAATCCAGAGTCAT
>JAZDJF010000018.1:0-5189 GCA_043804165.1 Nitrospirota bacterium | reverse complement strand
GCTTTTTTTGCTTTTAGGCTATAACAGGGAACTGGATAAGGCTCTGCTGCTCAAAGGAGGCTCTTTTATAGAGGGCTTAAAAATTATCCATAAAAAAAATGGAATCAGCATGTGGACGCTCAATGCCAGCAGAGCTGATATCATAGAAGGCAGTGACAGGGTAAAGCTTAACGATGTAGTTTTGAGGGTTGAAAATAAAGAAATGACAATATACTCGCCAGAGGGATTTTATAATATGGAAAGCAGAGACCTGACTCTGGATGGAAAGATAAAGGCGGTTTCAAAGGGATATACAATTATAACCGAATCTGTTGAGTGGAACCAGTCTAAGGGAGAGATTAAGACGAAAGAGGCTGTGAAGATTGAGAGTAAGAAATTTAATGTTGAAGGAGTCGGCATGGAGGCTGATTCAGAACAGAAAGTGAGGATACTGAAAAATGTTAAGGCAACTTTTTACCGTTAGTGTCTTTATTAGTGTTGTTCTGGCAGGCAGTATATTTGCAGAGGAGAAAACAGAACAGATAAAAGGGCCGATAGTAATAACTTCGCAGACACTTTTGTCGGATAATAAGGCTCTTACTGCCCTTTTTGAAGGCTCTGTCGTTGCAAAGACTGAAAACATGACGCTTTACTCCGATAAAATGCTTGTTTATTATGCGGAAGGAAGCGGAAATGTGACAAAGATAGAGGCAGAGGGCAGGGTAAAGCTCGTTAAAAAAGACCTTGTTGTTACATCAAAGGCTGCAAACTATTTTGCAGATGAGGAAAAGGTCATATTTACGGGTGAGCCGAGGGCAGTGGAGAAGGGCAATATTGTTACAGGGACAAAGATGACATATCTGATGAAAGAAGATCGTTCTTTTGTGGAGAACAGCAGGGTATTGCTTGAAAATAAAAAAGGAAAATAGATGCATATTCTTGAAGTAAAGGAAATCACAAAAAACTACGGCAAGAGATGTGTTGTAAGAAATCTCAGCTTATACGTAACCACAGGCGAGATTGTCGGTCTGCTCGGACCAAACGGAGCAGGTAAGACAACAACGTTTCATATGATTGTTGGAATGATAAAGCCTGAGAACGGCAGCATTTTCCTTGACGGCGAGGATATCGGCCAGCTCCCGATGTATCAGAAGGCACGCAGGGGAATAGGCTATCTCCCGCAGGAACCGTCCATATTCAGAAAGCTTACAGTAAAGGATAATCTTAGGGCGGTGCTTGAGATAAAAGGTTATCCTGATTCAGATATTGCCGGTATGGTGGATGACCTACTTGATGAGTTCAATCTCAGAGGGTTTGCAGACAGGAATGGTTACAGGCTTTCAGGCGGGGAACGAAGAAGGACAGAGATAGCAAGGGCGCTTGCGCTGAAACCTATGTTTATACTTTTTGATGAACCATTTACAGGCATTGACCCGATTGCGGTAATAGAGCTTAAAAAAATGCTGACCTATCTTAAGAATAAAGGTCTCGGCATACTTATAACAGACCATAATGTAAGGGATACGCTTTCAATAACAGACAGGGCATACATAATAAATAACGGTGAAGTGCTTGCCGATGGTGCGCCTGAAACGATAATCGCTAACCCTCAGGTAAAAGAGGCATATCTTGGAGAGGAATTCAGGCTTTAATGGCGCTTGAGCATAAATTAAGTCTTAGGCTTTCTCAAAAACTTGTTCTTACCCCTCAACTCCAGCTTGCAATAAGGCTTTTACAGATGCCCCAGCTTGAGCTGTCGCAAACTCTTGCGCAGGAACTCATTGAGAACCCGTTTCTGGAAGATGTGCAGGAAGAAAATACAGGTGAAGAACTTGCAGGAGAAGATATCGAGACTGCGGAGATTGACTCCGAGCAGCTCGGAGACGATGCAGAGGCTCCTCTTGAAAGGATGATATCTGATTCAGCTGCTTTTTCCGTTGATGAATATTTTGAAGAGAGGAGCAGTGATGGAAGAGACCTTGGATATTTTGGGCAGGGAACGAATACCCCGGTTTCTTTTGAGCAATTTGCGAGCAAAACTCCTGATATTTATGACCATCTTTTATGGCAGTTGAGATTGTCCGATGCTGGAGAGGATATTAGGTTGATAGGAGAAACTATAATAGGAAATATAGATGAAAACGGGTATCTCACAGCTACAGATGAAGAAATCGCAGCGATGACAAATGAAAATATCCTTAACGTGAGGAACGCTGTTGATATCATACAAAGTTTTGACCCTCCGGGCATAGGCGCAAGAGACCTTAAGGAGTGTATGATACTGCAGCTGAAGCAGTTGGGACTTGCCGGAAGTCTTGCCGAGAGAATTATTTCTAACAATATGGAAGAGCTTAAAAAGAAAAACTATCAGCAGATAGCGCGGCTGTGCAATGCTTCGGCTGATGAAACGCTGGCTGCCGTCAAGGTCATTGAGGGTTTGGAGCCGAAACCGGCAAGGAATTTTTTTAGTGCGAATACCGATTATGTTATCCCCGATGTATTTGTGGTTAAGGGTGATGACGGCTATCAGATAATCCTGAACGAGGAAAGACTGCCGAAACTGAGAATAAACAGCTACTATAAAAAACTCCTGCTCCAGAAGAATTCTTTTTCAAAAGAGGAAAGACAATTCCTTGATGAAAAATTGCGCTCTGCCTCCTGGCTGTTAAAAAGTCTTGACCAGAGAAATAGGACGATATACAGGGTGACAGAGAGCATAATTAATTTTCAGCGGGATTTTTTTGACAGAGGCGTCCAGTATATGAAGCCTTTGAACCTCAAAAATGTTGCGGTTGAACTCAATCTGCACGAAAGCACTATCAGCAGGGTTACGTCCAATAAATATCTGTCCTGCAGTCATGGTGTTTTATGTTTTAAGTTTTTTTTCTGCAGCGCCCTGCAGAGCGATGCAGGAACGGTGTCCTCTACCTCTGTAAAAGGCCTGATAAAGAAGATAGTATCAGAGGAAGACCACAGGAAGCCATTGAGCGACCAGCGTATCGTTGAGCTGCTTAAAAGCCAAAACATAGCAATAGCAAGGAGAACAATCGCAAAATACAGAGATGAGCTTAAAGTGCCGTCTCAGAATCAGAGAAAGAGATCAGAATAAAAGGAGGATAATTATGAATATAATAGTCAACGGGAGGCATCTGGATTTAACTCCAGCGCTTAAGAATTATGCGGAAGAGAAGATTAAAAAGTTTGAGCGGTATTCTTCAAATATCACCGAGGCTGTTGTGACTCTCAGCATAGAAAAATACAGGCATAAGGCAGAGGTGCTGCTGAAAGCGAATGGAGTTATGATACAGGCAGAGGGAGTCACAGGTGAAATCTATTCTTCGATAGACGAAGTAGTTGAAAAACTTGAGAAGCAGGTAAAGAAATATAGAGAAAAACTTGTATCCCACAGAAAAGGCGAAGGGAAGAATATAGAGGAGGCATCACAGGAAGCGCCACAGGAAACAGGCGGGATTATAAAGAGGAAGCAGTTTGACATGAAACCCATGGGGCCGGATGAGGCGGTAATGCAGATGGAGCTCATTGATAAGGATTTTTTTGTTTTCACCAATGAGGTGAGCGGCGATATCAATGTTGTATATCGCAGGCGCGATGGGAACTTCGGGCTCATAGAGCCTACAAAATGAGAAATGATGCAGGATACAAGATGCACGATGCAAAAAAAGAGATTTATATCATGCATCATGAATCATGTATCATGCATCCTGTATAGAAATTGAAACCTACAATAGTTATAATCACCGGTCTTTCAGGTTCAGGAAAGACTGTTGCATTAAGGGCGCTTGAGGACAGCGGTTTTTTTTGTGTTGATAACCTTCCTGTCACGCTTATTAACTTATTTGTATCCAGACTGCCAAAGAAAGGCAATATAACAAAAATATGCGTAGGCGTTGACATTAGAGAGCAGGCATTTCTTTCTAAAATAGATTCTGCACTGCTGCTCCTGAAGAAGAAATACAGGACTGAAATCGTATTCCTCGAGGCGGAGAAAGGTGTTCTTGTAAGGAGATTCAAAGAGACAAGAAGGCCGCATCCTTTGTCTTCAGGCAACGCTGATATTGATCAGTCAATAGAGAAGGAGAAGGATATGCTTTTGCCTCTAAGAAAAGAGGCTGACAGGATTATAGATACCTCGTCTTACACGCCCCATCAACTGAGACATCTGATTACTTCGTTATACAGCAATACCAAGAAGTCCAAGGCTATGGCATTAACGTTTATATCTTTCGGATATAAGTTTGGTGTGCCGCAGAACATTGACCTTCTCTTTGATGTGAGGTTTATTCCAAATCCAAACTTCATACCTGAACTTAAGGAACTGAGGGGTATAGACCAGCCTGTTAAAAAATTTATTTTTGAGAAGCCTCAGACGAAAGAATTTATCAAGAGGCTGAAGGGACTTCTTGATTTTCTAATCCCGCTCTATATAAAAGAAGGCAAGGCGTATCTTACTGTCGGTATCGGATGCACAGGCGGACGGCATCGTTCTCCTGCGATAACCGAAAAAATAGCGGCGCTTATAGAAAAACATCCTGTTGAGATTAGCGCTGTACATCGGGACCTGTAGGCAAAAGAAGATTGGAAAGCAGGGGTAAAGGCGCTAAAGAAAGGCAATGGGAGGATTTAAACTCTTTATGTGGTATCTTAGAACAATATTAAGAAGGAGGCAGGATGTTTAAATGTCTTAAGATATTGATTGCTTTTATTATCCTTGCGGTTCTTTTATATATAGGACATGGATTTATATTAAAAGAGGTAGGAAGATTTTTATATTATAAGGATGAACTTAAGCCGGCAGATGTCATAGTTGTGCTTGCAGGTGAAGAAACAGAGAGGGTTGAGCACGGTGTAAAACTTTTCAAAGAAGGGTGGTCAAGAAAAGACAGGATGATACTGACAGGAGGGCCGCTTGTCTGGAAATATACATGGGCAACTCTTATGCAGGAACATGCTGTGCATCTCGGCATGCCAAAGAGTGCAATCCTGCTTGCGGATAAATCAAAAACTACGGAAGAAGACGCGATATTTACCAAAGAGCTTATGGATAAGTGTGGATATAAATCATGCATAATTGTCACTTCTCCTTATCACAGCAGAAGGGCATTGAAAATATTTAAGAGGGTCATGGGTGATAAGATAAAGATAATAAGCGCGCCTGCTGAAGAGAGCTGGTTTCAGTTTGATGAGTGGTG
>JAZDJF010000017.1:0-7818 GCA_043804165.1 Nitrospirota bacterium | reverse complement strand
TATTTAACAGCATATCCATCCATTGCAGATGAATGATAGAAAGGAGATGATAGTCTTGCTGTAACAGGCTCTGCTGTTATTCTTCCGAGAGATTCCGAGACCATGACTTTTTCTCCGGGAAAAGGCTTAAGAAAACCCTGTGATTCAAGCTTTTTATCCCATTTTTCTATGGCCTCATTCAGCGGGGTTGTCTCAAGATAAATCTCACGCTTCAAGTTAACCTCCCTTAAAATCTCAGGAACGCACCTATTCCTCCTGCGTCTAACAGCTCTTTATTATCTGCTATCACTTCTATCAGCGAACCTTGTTCCACTGCTCTCTGCGCTGCAAGGTCAATAAGATAATTGACTTCCTCCATCCCTCCCTTACAATAAGGGCAGGTAGATACCTTTTGCTTTGAAAGATGCCTGCAGTTCCTGCATGCATGGCCTGAATCTTCAACATCCTTTATGAATATGAGCTTCATTACTCTTCCTTCCTGAATCGCATTCAGAACATCCTCTATGCCTATTACTGCATTTTGCCCTTTACCGGCTGCTGTCAGCAGTTTGGAGACAATTGCCTTCTCCTCCATGCTCTCAAACCCGCTTATCACGGGCCTGACCTTTTCAAATATATCATTGACATTCGCAAACATCTCGGCATGAAAAGCGCCCACAATTTTTTCACTGACTGCCTTTGGAAGCATCTCCCTTACCTTTGCAACAGCATCATCAGAACCACCCGTTATTATCCTTTCTATCCGCTCAGCTGCCAAAAATGACTCCAGTTTTTTTATAACGTCTTTTATATGCAGGCTGACATGATAATCTATATGCCGTTCAAATCTGTGTCCTGAGAGAGAAAACCATCCTCCTCTTTTATGTTTCCCCGGCACATCCGGCGTATGCACCTCAGCGTATTCTTCTATCTCGCCAAGATGCACAAGGAACAAACGCGCAGATTCCTTGTCAACAAGAAGCACAGCATACTGTTTATAATTATCAAGTATATCAAACAGGGGCTGTATATACGGAGTCTTATCCGCTATTATTGCGTTCTTTACAGGGACAGCAAGATGATACTCCTTCCAGAATGACTTTTCAGAAGAAGTGATAATAGCCAATCCTTTTTTGAATTCCCTCTTATTGCTGGTGACAAAAGCCTCAAGCTTTTCAATGTCATTTTTAATCTTTTTAAATATTTTCCTGTCTTCTTCCGAAAATTTTTTAAGCATGTTCTTGAGATGTATAACATAATCTCCCTTTGTGCCGGGGCTTACATTAAGATAGAGGCTTACAACATAGCTGCCATCAGCCTGAAGTGTTGCAATCTCTTTTAGTTCTTCCTGATTAAGCATTTGTCCCTCCTTCTTCTGTGCCTCTGAATATCGCAAATACCGATATGAACAGCGCCAAAACCAGCGGCCCGATTACAAACCCGATGAAACCGAAAAAGTTTATCCCGCCGATAACACTGAAAAATATCAGCAGCGTAGGCATCTTTGTCCTTCCGCTTATTATGACAGGCTTTAGAATATTATCCACTATGCCTATCACCAGTAAGCCAAAAAGCAAAAGCGCTATGCCCTTCATATAACTGCCCGTGATAAGCAAATATATGCCTGCAGGACCCCATATTGAAAAAGTACCGAGCAGGGGAAGAAACGACATCACTGCCATTGCAGTCCCCCATAACACAGGCGCTTTAATGCCTAACGCAAAAAAGGCAATGCCGCCAAGCGTTCCCTGGATAATTGCAACCACAACTCCGCCGTAAACTGTTGACACAACCATATCCTTCATCTGAACTGCGAGCCTGTCCTTCTGGTTTTCAGAAAACGGAAGATAACTTCCTATCTTCCGTAAAATGTCAGGCCCGTCCCTCAAAAGAAAAAATAGCGCAAATGCCATGAATATAAAATCTATGATTGCCCTGCTGACATTAGCTGCCCACAGCGAAAGATTATCCACCAATCCCTTGCCGAATTTCTTAAGTCCCTCAAGGATAACATCGCTTATCTCTACGCCTTCAATGCCGAAATAGGATTGGATCTTTTCAGTAAAACGCATAACATGAGGAGAAGTGAAAATATTCTTGATAGAATCAATTGTTTCCTTATCAATCTTTTCAGCGATATCCTTTAGTTCCTCCAAAAGAACAAAGGAGAGATAGATAAAAGGCGCAACAATCACAATGAGAATTAAGGCTGTTGTTGTAAACGATGTAAAAAATCTGGATCTGCCGTATTTTAATATAAACGTATATACAGGATAAAAGACTATAGTAAAAACTATTGCCCATGCGATAGCGTTAAAAAACGGCTTGAGTATCTGGTATGACAGATAGCCAAGCACAAGCAGTATGAATATAGAGGTTACGACATAAAACCTATTTACCCTCAATTACCGCCCCCACAAAAGCCCTGAAAATTTTTTCTGACAGGCTGTCCTTCATCCGCTCAGGATGCCACTGCGCTCCAAGAAGAAACGGATAATCATTCCTGAATACTGCCTCTACGATGCCGTCAGCGGAAAAGGCAATTGCATTCAATCTCTGTCCAATAACCTTTACCGCCTGATGATGAGAACTGTTCACCTTAAACTCACCTCTATCTATAAGTTTATTATCGTTTATTTTAATTGTATGCCAACCCTCTCTGTGCCCTATTGCCGCAGGAACCTGCTGCCTTATATCCTGATAAAGGCTTCCTCCAAAAGCAACATTGATAAGCTGCATTCCATAACATATTCCAAAAACAGGCTTCTTCAACTTTATTATCTCACGAATCATTGCAAATTCAAAGTCGCTTCTGTCCCTTTCAACAATCTTTATCTCATAATTTATATCTTCGTTGTAATAGGAAGGATGGAGGTCACTTCCTCCGGAGATAAGAATTCCGTCAATCCTTAAAGCAATATCAGCTGCATTACGTGAAGGCGCAAGCAATACAGGACAGGCGCCAGCATTCTCAACAGCCTCTGCATAATCCCTGTTGAGTTTTAAGCAATTGCCCTCGATGTCTGCTGTTATACCTATAATCGGTCTCAACAGACCCTCACACCCTCAACTTCCCGCCTGTCTCTGCTGTGATATACTTAACAATATTAAGATGCATTTCTTCCACTTCTGCTTCTGTAAGTGTTCTGCTGTCCGACCTGTATCTTACCGTAAATGCAAGACTTTTCTTTTCATCAGGAATATTTCTGCCTTTATAAAAATCAAAGATGGAAACATCCTCTATGAGTTCTGATGGATAAGTCCTGATGAGATTCTCAATGTCAGACGCGCTGAGCTTATCATCCACAATGATTGCTATGTCACGCTCAATACACGGGAACTTTGGTATGGGCGAATACTCCATAGAAGCAGGAATCAAAGAAATTAATCTGTCAAGGTCTATTTCAAATACAACTATTTCAGGCCTCGGAATCTTCAGGTCCAGCTTATCAACCACCACAGGCGAAACAGCTCCGAGAAAACCAATGCTTGAACCTGAGATACGAATCTCACACGACTGTCCCGGATGAAGGAAAGGCTCGTTTGAAGGAGAAAATGCATAACCATTAATATTCAGGTCACCTAACAAGTCTTCAATCATCCCCTTGACTATATAGAAACCATGCGCTTCTTCTTTCCATAAAGATGGTTTTTTTTCTCTGTAATAGACACCGCCAAGACACATGATTTCAAGAGGCAGCGGTCGTCCTATATCCTCAAATACTCCTGATAACTCAAAAATCCTGATATCTCTTACGCCTCTTGAGAAATTACGCATAAAATTTTCAATTAGCGACGGGATTAGCGTCGTCCGCAGCAATGAGCTTTCCTTCTTCAACGGGTTTTTTATTGAAACAGCCTTGCGCCTCCTGTCTTCTGTAGTGATATCAAAAATATCAAGGTCTGTTTCAGCCATGAAGCTGTAATTTATTGCCTCGTTGAACCCTGCCTTTCTCACAATGTCTTTTATCCTCAGGGCGTAAGCGTGTTTCCCGCCTGAGTTCCCTCCCGAAATAACCGCCTTTGGAATTGTTGTCCGTATCTTCTGATAACCGTAAACTCTTGCTATCTCCTCAATAACATCAGCCTCTGTCTTAAGGTCATGCCTGAATGCCGGAGGTTTTACCGTGAAATAGTCCTTGTGTAAATCCACAGTGATGCCCAATCTCTTAATTATATCCACCATTTCTTTGTCAGGAATCTCCGTTCCCAGAACCTTATTGACCCTGTCATATCTCACATCCACAGTTACAGGGACAAACCTTTTTGGATAAGCATCAACTTTTTTATAGACCATTCCGCCGGAAACCTGCTGGATTAAAGATGCTGCCCTGTCAAGCGCATTACTCAAAGCCTCAATGTCTGCGCCTCTTTCAAACCTGTAAGATGATTCGGATTTAAGACCCAAAGCCTTTGATGTCTTCCTGACCGATGTTGGTTCAAAATATGCGCTCTCAAGAAACACATCATGAGTAAAATCACTAACCTCTGTTTCAGCGCCTCCCATAACACCCGCAATTGCTACAGGATTTTTTGCGTCCCATATGAGAAGCGCATCCGGCGGCAATTTTCTCTCTATGCCGTCAAGTGTAACAATATTGCAGTCTTCCTCTGCGAGCGCCACCTTCACTGATTTTCCCTTCAACGTAGTAAGGTCAAACGCATGTAACGGGTGGCCTGATTCCATGAGGACATAGTTTGTTATATCCACTATATTATTTATCGTTCTTATGCCGCATTTGGTAATTCTGTTTCTAAGCCAGTCAGGAGAGGGGGCAATCTTTACTCCCTTTATAACCCTTCCGGCATATCTATGGCATAAGTTTGCAGCAAGTATTTCTATCTTAAAACCATCATCCGAAGCTTCTTCTTTTATATCATGCTCAGGATGCTTTAGCGGCAGGTTCATTGCTGTGGCAATCTCCCGTGCAATACCAATAATACTGAGATAGTCAGGTCTGTTTGGAGTAACATTAACCTCAAATACGAAATCTCCGTCCAGCTTTTCTACGGCCTCCACCTCAAGTCCGCCCATTGTAAGAATATCCGCGACTTCCTCGGGACTTTTAGTGATATCAACAAAATCTTTTAACCAATCAAAAGGAACACGCATAGTATGTATTATATCCATGCAATATGGAGATTGACAAGGAAAAGTTTAGCGTGATTGCTAACCGAAAAATGCATCAGCATGGACATGATGACTGAAAAGTATTTTGCAGCAACACCTTTTACATGCCATGATGAAATTCTTGAACGCATAAAATTAAGAGATGAGCCATTGTGAATTGCATTATGGTCCCGACAAGAGTCGGGATTGAAATCAAAAGACTTTGAAGGCATTTATGTCCATGCATACAAAAAATCAGACTATTTATTCATCATATCAAGGAAGTCCTTGTTGCCCTTTGTGCCTGTAAGCTTGCCAAGCAGAAACTCCATACTTTCAACAGTGCTCAGAGGGTTTAAGACCTTCCGCAGTATCCACATCTTGTTCAACACATCTTTATCAACAAGCAACTCCTCTTTTCTTGTGCCTGATGCATTTATGTCTATGGTCGGGAATATTCTCTTATCAACTAACTTCCTGTCTAAGTGAAGCTCCATATTGCCTGTGCCTTTGAATTCTTCAAAGATAACATCATCCATCCTGCTTCCTGTATCAACAAGCGCGGTGGCAATTATTGTAAGGCTTCCGCCGTTTTCAATATTCCGGGCAGCGCCGAAAAATCTCTTTGGTTTCTGAAGGGCATTTGAGTCAAGCCCTCCTGACAAAACTTTACCGCTAGTTGGCATAATTGCATTATAAGCCCTTGCAAGCCTTGTTATGCTGTCAAGAAGAATAACTACATCTCTCTTGCTTTCCACAAGCCTTTTTGCCCTTTCTATGACCATCTCGGAGACCTGGCAGTGCCTCTGAGGCGGCTCATCAAATGTTGAACTTATTATCTCTGCTGTCGGGACCTGTCTTTTCCAGTCAGTAACCTCTTCAGGCCTTTCGTCTATCAGGAGGATTATCAGACGTATTTCTCTGTGGTTCGTTTTTGTAGCCTTTGCGATTGACTGCAGAAGCATTGTCTTCCCTGTTCTCGGCGCTGCAACTATCATCCCCCTCTGCCCTTTGCCGACAGGAGCTATAAGATCCATTACCCTTGTTGAATAATCACTTGTGTCATATTCAAGCTTTATTCTTTCTGTCGGATAATATGGTGTAAGGTTGTCAAAAAGAGTTCTGTTTATGCTGTCTTCAGGAGATTCATGGTTTACTGCCTCTACCTTGAGGAGCGCAAAATATCTTTCGCTCTCCTTGGGAGGTCTTATCTGGCCTGAAACGAGGTCGCCTGTCCTCAAAATAAATCTGCGGATCTGGGAAGGCGAGACATAAATATCATCAGGACCGGGAAGATAACTGTAATCAGGTGAGCGGAGGAATCCAAAACCGTCAGGCAATATTTCAAGAACGCCCTCCCCGAATACATTTCCTGTCTTTTCAGCCTGCGCCTGAAGTATTGCAAATATGAGATCCTGCTTTCTCATGCCTGATGCGCCGTCAACATTCATGGTTTTCGCAACAGTGGTAAGCTCGTCAATAGTTTTTTCTTTTAGCTCTGAAATAGATATGTTATCCATATTTAACTCCTCTTAGGGATTTTCTCTGGCCGATGGCTCGTAGAGTGGTTTTTTATATTTAATAATAAAACCCTGTAGGCTTTGCCTATCCTGAGGGGGTTTTTACAATAAAAGGACTACTGCTGGATAAAGCTTACTAAAATATATTTGCTTTTGTCAATACCTGCGTGTTAAATTTTTCTATGCGCTACGGAGAAAAGGCTATAAAAACGGCAAGGTTAGAGCTGTGGGACAATCCCTGCTCTAAAAAAGACTATGAAATCAATATAAGTTTTCCTGAATTCACATGCCTCTGCCCCCGCTCAGGCTATCCTGACTTTGCAACGATAGCCATAAAATATGTCCCTGACAGGAAGATTGTGGAATTAAAGTCGCTTAAGCTGTATCTGAATTCATTCCGCAATGCCAGTATCTCGCATGAAGAGGCAACGAACAAGATTTATTCAGAGCTTGAAAAGAAATTGAAACCAAGATTTCTTGAAGTCATCGGCGATTTTAATCCAAGGGGGAACGTAAAGACAGTTATAAGGGTCTGTTCAGAGAATACTGAAAAGTAAGTTTATAAGTCAGGGTATAGCATTTTCGCTCATTCTCGCTTCGCTCCGAGGTATTTTGCCTCTGTTATTTTTTGATTAATTTACTTTTTGGAGTATCTGCAAAATAAAACCGCTCAAATACCATGCCCTGACTTTATTTTAATAGCTAATTCTCTTCGCCCTTTCGATAAAAAGCTTCATCTTCTTGTGGTCTTTTTTGCCTTTTTCTGTCTCAACGCCGCTGCTTACGTCAACAGCATAAGGATGAACCAAGCGTACTGCCTTCTCTATGTTTTCAGGGGCCAACCCCCCTGCAATGATAACCCTACCGAATTTCTTTGCCTCTACTGCAATATCCCAGTTGAATACTTGCCCAGTGCCTCCAAATACATCAGGGGTGTACGTGTCAAGTAGAAAAGCCGAAACCTTATCTTTATATTTTGAGATTATTTCAAGATTATCAATGGACTTAACCCTTATTGCCTTTATTGCTAAATGTTCAGGAAATCTGCACGCAGCAGGAGGCTCTTCGCCGTGAAGCTGGATTATATCTATTCCTGCCTGAGAAACCATTTTCTTTATGGTATTTTTATCCTCATTTACAAACACACCCACCGTTGAGATGAATGGAGGGAGTTTTTTTATTATTTTTTTTGCATTTGCAGGTGAAATG
>JAZDJF010000016.1:0-2026 GCA_043804165.1 Nitrospirota bacterium | reverse complement strand
GCAGAAGCTTACTGCAATCAGCAAATTAAATCCTAATGTCTTTCTTAAGGCTGATAAGGATGTGCCTTACGGCTTTGTTGTTCAGGTGATGAGTGACATAAAGGAGGCAGGGATAGAGAAACTCGGAATGATAACCGAGCCCAAGATAAACATAGAAGGGAAATGAAGGAACCAAGCCTTCCGGCAACGGCATTCTTCTCTTTTTTGCTTCACCTGACCTTTATCTTTACAGCGCTGATAACAATTAAAAATGTAAATCACTTTGCTCTGCCCTCTGCGTATATTGTAAGCCTCGTCAGCACTGAAGTCAGCGGACAGCCTGCGCAGGGCAAAGAAGGGACAGCGGCACAGACAGAAGAACCTGAACAAAAAATGAAGCTGCCTTCAGAGCCTTCAAAAAGCAAAGCCTCAGAGGATGCAAAACAATATAGCTCGGACAGAATCGCAGCATTGGAGGCAATAAGAAAGGCAAAGCGCGTTGTTAAACTGAGAAACATGGTTTCCATCAAGGGCGCTGACAAGCAAGGAAAAGATACAAAAGAAATCTCTCCTCCTGCAAAAAACGGAGGCAATGAAACTTCAATATCAGAAGGTTACTCTGAAAGGATAGGAAAAGAAATATGGCAGCGCTGGGCATACCCCGAGGCGTGGGGAAAAAACCTTGAGGCAATAATCTCGGTAACAATAATGTCAAACGGAACTGTTAAGATAAACAGTGTCGAAAAAAGCTCAGGCAATGTCCTCTTTGACCGCTCTGTTCTGAGAGCCATTAATAAAGCAAGCCCTGTTTCTCCTCCGCCGCATGAGATGGAAATAGGATTGAGGTTTACGCCGTGAAGACAAAAGAACTGATGGTGGTACAAATATGGCATAATATTTTCGCTCATTCTCGTTCCGGTCCGCCTGAAGCGGCTCGGAACTCCGAGGCTTTTGTCTCTTTATTTTTAAATACCCTCATTGAATATCGGCAAAAAAAACCGCTCAAATGCTATGCCATATTCTTTTCTGCGCTGTTTGCTGTATGCTGTTTGCTGTCTACTGCGGTTGAAGCAAAGATATACATTGACATAACCTCTCCTGCGATAAAAAAACTTCCGATAGCTATTCAGGAATTCGGCGGCACAGAGGGAAAGCAGATTGCAGATATCATAAGGGATGACCTTGAGTTTACAGGTTTTTTCCTCTCCATTGACAGGGCTGCCTATATAGAGATCTCTGCCGAGGCTTTCAACCCTAAAAACTGGACTGTTATAGGAGCAGAGGCTGTGGTAAAGGGGACAGTTATAGGAGAACAAAATATTACAGCAGTTGTATCGCTATACGATGTTTTTGAGGGGCATGAGATATTCAAGAAGCAATATAAGACAGGAAAAAGTGCGATAAGACAACTGGCACATACGATAGCAAATGATATTTATAAACACATCACAGGAGAAGAAGGGATATTCGGGACAAAGGTGGCATTCGTTGCAGAAGATGAGGGCAAAAAAGGTCTTTATATGATGGACTGGGATGGCGCAGGCGTTAAAAGACTTGGGATTAAAGGAAATTTTGTCCTCAGGCCGCACTGGTCGCAGGACGGCAGCAAGATAGTCTACTCATCTGAAAGGGGTGGACAATGGGGAATATATCTGTTAGACTTTACAAAAATGTCAGAAAAAAAACTTTTTGCCTCAAGGGGCCTTAATATCGCAGGCAATTTTTCCCCTGACGGAGATGAGATTATGTTTTCATCATCACAGGATGAAATGTATGGTTTATATAATTTAAGGATTTCAGATTCAAAACTTACACGGATAACCTCTGCAAGATGGATAGAGATCTCGCCTGCTGTCTCGCCTGACGGAAAACTTGTTGCATTTGTATCAGACCGCGGCGGGACCCCTCAGATATACATAATGAACAGAAACGGACACGACACAAGAAGACTGACATTTGAGGGCTCGTACAATACCTCGCCAGGCTGGTCGCCTGACAACAAAAAGATTGTGTTCGTCGGCAGGGTTTCAGGCAAGCAGCAGATTTT
>JAZDJF010000015.1:0-2654 GCA_043804165.1 Nitrospirota bacterium | reverse complement strand
TGATACAATATTTCAATGGTCATGACTCGTAGAGCTGTTATCCTTGTCACAAATGATGATGGAGTGCATTCTCAGGGGATTATTGCGCTTTTCAGGGCGATGAAGGAACTCGGAGATGCCTATATTGTTGCGCCTGACAGGGAAAGAAGCGCTGTAAGCCACGCATTAACAATGCACAGGCCGCTGAAAGTGGAAGAACTCAGGGAACATGTTTATGCAGTCAACGGCACTCCGACGGACTGTGTTGCGATAGGCGTTAATAAAATATTACCTGAAAGACCTGCGCTGATTGTCTCAGGCATTAACAAGGGCGGGAATATCGGTGACGATATTACTTACTCAGGCACTGTCTCGGCGGCAATAGAGGGCGCTATAATGGGAATACCGTCATTTGCAGTCTCAATAGCAGGCGAAAAGAATTTCCACTTTGATGCAGCGGCTTACTATTCCATTGAAATTGCAAAGTATGCGCTTGAAAAATCGCTTCCTTACGATACCCTTCTTAATGTCAATCTGCCGAATGTAAAAAAAGAAAACATTCACGGGGTAAAATTCACAAGGCAGGGGAAACGCATCTATGACAATGCTATACAGGAGACATATGACCCGAAGGGAGAGAAGCATTTCTGGATAGGGGGAGGCACTCCTTACTGGGAGCACGGAGAAGACACAGATATTAATGCTGTTCAAAAAGGCTATGTCTCCATAACTCCCATACACCTTGATCTGACGAATTATAGCGCGCTGGAGTTTTTGAAGAAAACCTTGTTCCCAGCACACAAACAAGCATGAGCATGAAGAAATACGATGTCATAATAGTTGGCGCAGGCCCAGCAGGTATTTTTTCTGCGCTTGAACTTGTCAATAAAAAGAAGAATGCAAAGATACTCATTGTAGAAAAGGGCAGAGATATAGACCAGAGAAAATGCCCAATGATGATAAAAGATGTATCCTGCAAGGCATGCCCTGAGTGCGCTCTTCTCAGCGGATGGGGCGGGGCAGGGGCATTCAGCGACGGAAAACTGAACCTCTCGCCTGATGTCGGCGGATTTCTTCTAAGATATACAGACAAGGATACGCTTCAGTCATTAATAGATTATACCGACAGCATCTACATTAAATACGGCGCCCCTAAAAAGGCTTACGGAGGAAGCAGAGAGGAAATTCAGAAAATAGAGAGGCTTGCATCCAAAAACGATATTGTATTCGTGCCTTCAAGGATAAGGCATATAGGCACGGACAGGTGCAGGGTTTTGCTTAAGAGGGTAAAAAAGTCGCTGAATTATAAAGTTGAAACGTTATTCGGTGCGGATGCTGAAAGTGTTCTTGTGGAAAAGGGAAGGGCTGTTGGAATCAGACTCAAAAACGGAGATAAAATCTATTCTGATTATGTGATACTGGCTCCAGGCAGGGAAGGTTCAAGGTGGCTTGAAAAGGAATCAAGGCGCCTTCATCTTACCTTGCTTCAGAACCCTGTTGACATAGGAGTAAGGGTTGAAGTCCCCGCCTCTGTATTTGAGCATCTTACCAGCATTACATACGAGCCCAAATTAATCTTTTATTCAAAAAAATTTGACGATAAGGTAAGAACCTTCTGCGTTAACCCTTACGGCGAGGTCGTAAAGGAATATCTTAAGGGCATCTGGACAGTGAACGGGCACAGCTATGCTGGCAGAAAAACCGGCAACACAAATTTTGCCCTCCTTGTAAGCACATTCTTTACAGAGCCGTTTGATGAGCCCATATCTTACGGAAGATATATTGCGAGGCTGGCTAACTTCATCGGCAGGGGCGTTATTGTCCAGAGGCTTGGGGACCTGCAGATAGGCAGACGTTCAACGCCTGAGAGGATAGCGAAAGGCATGGTCCAACCCACCCTGAAAGATGCAACTCCGGGAGATTTAAGTTTTGTTATACCTTACCGTTATCTCTCTGATATACTTGAGATGATTGATGCCCTTGATAAAATTGCGCCGGGAGTGAATTCAAAACATACGCTTCTTTACGGAGTGGAGGTTAAATTTTATTCAATGCAGTTAACCCTGACCAGAAACCTTGAGACAGAGGTTGAAAATCTCTTTGCTGTTGGAGACGGCGCAGGGGTGAGCAGAGGACTGATTCAGGCATCGGTGTCAGGGATTATAGCAGCAAGGGGAATATTAGAAAGGATGCACGATTCATGATTCATGATGCCTGTATCCTGCATCCTGCATCGTGTATCCTGCATCCTGCATCGTGAACGATATGGAAGATTTTAAGAGATTAAGAGATTTGATGGTGGACACCCAGCTTATTCCGAGGGGAATAAAGGATGAACGAGTCCTCTCTGCAATGAGAAAGGCGCCGAGACATCTTTTTGTTGATGATTATATGCAGCACAATGCTTATGATGACATGGCGCTTCCAATCGGCGATGAGCAGACAATATCACAGCCGTATATGGTTGCGATAATGACAGAACTCCTTGAGCTTAAGGGGAATGAAAAAGTCCTTGAGATAGGGACAGGTTCGGGTTATCAGGCAGCAATCCTTGCAGAGCTTTCCATGGAGGTTTTCACAATAGAGCGAAAAGCCTTGCTTGCTAAAAAGGCAGAGGAGAGATTTCAGGCGCTGGGATATGGCAATGTCCATGTCATAACCGGCGACGGCACGCT
>JAZDJF010000014.1:0-2512 GCA_043804165.1 Nitrospirota bacterium | reverse complement strand
TTTTTTGTTGTTTGTTGTTTTTCCCTTCTATAACAAGGTCTGCTGAGATAATCGGGCCGGAAACGAAGATTATAAACAACGAAATATATGTTACAACAGGGCTTATCCTTGATGAAAAGCAGCTGCAGGATCTGAAAAACGGGATAGCAAAAGAGATTACATTTTACATAGACCTGTTCAGGGTGTGGAATATATGGCCTGATGAGTTTGTTCTCGGAGAGACTATCGTTAAGACGCTGAAGGCTGATCCTGTTAAGAAGGAATATGTAGCTGCATCGTCAGATGGGATGACAATAGTAGAAAGACGATTCAATGAAATCGATTCATTGTTAAGGTGGTCATTAAATATCAGAGATCTTAAGCTTACAAATACAAGAGAGTTGGAGCCAGATGATTATTTTGTCCGCATAACAGTTGAGTCAAGACTAAGAAGACTCCCTCCTGTTATAAGTTATCTGTTTTTCTTTGTGCCGGAAAAAGAGTTTACCAAAGTGAAAGACTCTTCAAGATTCAGTGTGGGGCATGAGAAATGAAAAATCTTAGAAAAGGACTGCTATTCTTAGGTTTTTTTGTTTTTATAATTGCCGCTTCAGCGGTTGAGTTATATTACATCAGGCTTGAGACCGTATCCGTTTTAACAATAGTCATCCTTCTGGTTCTTCTGAATCTGAATATAATTGCGCTTCTGACCCTGGTATTTTTTGTCAGCAAGAACCTTATAAAGCTCTACATAGAGAGAAAACAGAAAATTCTTGGTTATAAATTCAAGACAAAGATTGTCGTAATATTTGTTGTGCTTACTTCTATCCCTGCAGCTCTTCTGTTCTTTGTGTCAAGCGGGCTTGTTACGAATTATATAGACAAACTTCTGGCCCCTCAGTTCAGGCAGCCTCTTACCAGTTCACTTAATGTCGCTAAGGCTGTTTATGAGATGGAAAGGCAGAGGGCTATAGATTTTGCAAGGGCAGTTGTGTCAGGTGAAAAATCTGCTTCGGGCTACAGAGTAGTTCGTATGAACAGAAGCCCTGAAAATCCAACAGAGACGATTAAGGCTGCATTTGATGGTAAAGAGGGGACAGAGGTCATATCCGGCGAAAATGGAGATACTATAAGGGCAGCCGTTCCGGAATATTCCCAAGGGAAAATGACAGGCATTATAGTTATTGAAACCACTCTGCCAAAAGATATTGTGGTCAACGTTGAAAAGGTAAAAAGCGCATACGAAGACTATTTGAACATGGAATCATGGAAAGTGCCCTTGAAGATGAACTATATTTTAATACTTGCCTTTTTTACTTTGATTGTTGTGTTCATGGCACTCTGGGTGGCGCTGAGGATTGCAAGAGGGATTACGGACCCTATACAGAGCCTTGCGCAGGCAACAGAGGAAGTTGCATCAGGGAATCTTGATGTTCGTCTTAATCTCAGAAGGGATGATGAGATAGGGCTGCTGATAAATTCTTTCAACCATATGGTGGCAGGATTGAAGGAGGGAAAAGAGACGCTCCAGAAGGCTTATGTGAAATCCGACAGGGAGAGGCTCTGGATGGAGAACATACTTGCGAATATTAATTCCGGTGTTGTGTTCCTTGATGTGCATGGCAAGATACTGACAATCAACGTCGCTGCATATTCTATATTGAATGTGAACGCTGAAGATGTAATTAATAAAAACTACAGGGAACTGACAGCAATGATTGCATCAGAAGAACTTAACACTCTTATCAGCGGGATAATAATTAAAGACCTCAAGGGCATAGAGAAAGATGTAAGGGTGACAGTCGGAGACAAAAGGCTTATACTGAGAGTCTTTGTTACCACTCTCAGAGACAAGGCATCAACGCCGATAGGGTTGTTAGTAGTCTTTGACGACCTCACTGATGTCATAAAGGCTCAGAAGACAATTGCATGGGAAGAAGTTGCAAGGAGAATAGCGCATGAGATAAAGAATCCGCTTACGCCTATAAAGCTTTCAACAGAAAGAATGATGAAGAAGTGGGAGCAGAAGGATAAGGATTTTGACCAGATATTTGAACGCTCCACAAGGACAATAGTGAATGAGGTTGGCAGCCTTAAGAGGCTTGTTGATGAGTTCTCAAGATTTGGCAAGATGCCTGAGATAAAAAAGATGCCGACAAACCTTGCAAGTATAATAAATGAGGCGCTGGAACTCTACAAGGATTATAAGGGATTTAATATAAAAGTTTTACTGCCGGATGATGTGCCGCCTGTTGAAATGGATGGAGAACAATTCAAGCGGGTGATGATTAATATTCTTGACAATGCATTTCAGGCGATGGGGAATAGTGGTAATATAGAACTTAAAGTGCATATGGATAAGGCGGCAAACAGGGTTTTTATGGACATTGCGGACGACGGCCCGGGAATGAAGGAAGATGATAAAGACAAAATATTTCTTCCTTATTTCTCTACAAAAAAGGACGGCACAGGGCTGGGGCTGGCTATTGCAAACAAAATTGTTATGGAACACAGGGGATATATCAGGGTTAGG
>JAZDJF010000013.1:0-4070 GCA_043804165.1 Nitrospirota bacterium | reverse complement strand
TCTATTGAGTCGTATGCCCTGAACTGTGCCTGCCCTTTAAATGCCAGCACCTTTGTTATCGCTACCGTTAGTGTTGTCTTGCCGTGGTCTACGTGCCCTATTGTCCCTACGTTGCAATGCGGCTTCGTCCTCTCAAATTTTACCTTCGCCATAATTGCCTCCTTTGATGCATGATTCACGATTCATGATTCATGATTTTTAAATCCCGCATCTTGCATCCTGTATCCTGTATCCTGTTATTATTCTCCTTTCACCTTTGCTACAATGGCCTCAGCTATGCCCTTGGGCACCTCTTCATAATGGGAAAACTGCATTGTATAGTTTGCCCTTCCCTGCGTCTTTGACCTGAGGTCAGTAGCATAACCGAACATCCCTGAGAGCGGGACCTGAGCTTTTATTGCCTGCGCTTTACCCCTTTTCTCCATTTGCTGTATCTTTCCTCTCCTTGAGCTAAGGTCTCCTATAACATCACCCATATAATTCTCAGGGGTAACCACTTCTATACTCATCATCGGTTCGAGCAAAACAGGCCTTGCTTTTTTGGCAGCCTCTTTGAAACCGATCGAACCTGCAATCTTGAATGCCATTTCAGAGGAGTCCACATCATGATATGAACCGTCATAGAGTGTTACCTTAATATCTACAACAGGATATCCCGCAAGAACCCCTGAGTCCATAGCCTCTCTTATGCCTTTTTCAACAGCTGGGATATATTCTCTCGGTATTGTACCGCCTACAATCTTGTTCACAAACTCAAAACCCTTGCCATGAACAGGTTCAAGTTCTAAGTATACATGACCGTATTGTCCACGTCCACCGCTCTGCCTTATAAATTTCCCTTCTGCCTTTGACGCTGTCCTGATGGTCTCTCTGTATGCAACTTGCGGCTTGCCAACATTAGCCTCAACCTTAAATTCCCTTAAAAGCCTGTCAACGATTATTTCAAGATGAAGTTCGCCCATTCCCGATATTATTGTCTGGCCTGTCTCCTCATTGTATGAAACCTTAAATGAAGGGTCTTCCTGAGTAAGCTTTCCAAGCGCCCCATAGAGTTTTTCATGATCAGCCTTTGTCTTTGGTTCAATCGCAACGGATATAACAGGATCGGGGAATTCCATGGATTCAAGTATCACAGGCGATTTTTCATCGCATAAAGTATCGCCGGTGAGGGTATTCTTCAGTCCGACTATTGCGGCTATATCCCCTGCGGCAACCTCTTTTATCTCCTCGCGTTTGTTGGCATGCATTTTTAAAAGCCTTCCGACCCTCTCTTTTGTGTCCTTTGTAGAGTTGTAAATATATGAACCCGCAGAAAGCACGCCGGAATATGCCCTTATAAATGTAAGCTGTCCTACATATGGGTCAGTCATCACTTTAAAAGCAAGCGCTGAGAATGGTTCATTTACATCTGCCTTTCTTACTACCTCAGAACCGTTCCCCGGCTTTGTCCCTGATACTGTGAGGACATCGAGCGGAGAAGGAAGATAATCTACGATACTATCAAGCAAAAGCTGGACACCTTTGTTCTTAAATGCGGCGCCGCATATTACAGGAGTCAGTTTCATCTGTATGGTGCCCTTCCTTAATGCTGCCTTTATCTCTTCTGCGCTTATCTCTTCGGCTCCAAGGAATTTTCCCATAATATTCTCATCAACATCAGATAATGCCTCAATCATCTTCTCCCTGTATTTCCTGGCTGTCGGCATCATATCGTCAGGGATAGCGCCCTCCACATATTTTGCGCCGATAGTCTCATCATCAAAATATACTGCCTTCATTTCCACAAGGTCTATAGGCCCCCTGAATTTTTCCTCAGCGCCTATAGGTATCTGTATAGGCACCGGATTTGCTCCAAGCCTGTCCACCATACTCTGAACACCCATAAAAAAATCTGCTCCTGCCCTGTCCATCTTATTCATAAATGCTATTCTTGGCACCTTGTATTTGTCAGCCTGCCGCCATACAGTTTCTGACTGAGGCTCAACACCCGCCACAGAATCAAAAACAGCCACAGCACCGTCAAGAACCCTTAAAGATCTTTCAACTTCAATGGTAAAATCGACATGCCCTGGCGTATCTATGATGTTAATCCTGTGGTCTTTCCAGAAACATGTGGTAGCAGCAGCGGTGATTGTTATGCCTCTTTCCTGCTCCTGAACCATCCAGTCCATGACTGCAGTGCCTTCATGGACCTCACCTATTTTATATGTGACGCCTGTATAGTAGAGGATACGCTCTGTGGTCGTAGTCTTTCCTGCATCTATATGTGCCATGATTCCAATATTGCGTGTCTTTTCTAACAGAAAACTTGACAAAGTCTTTCTCCCCTACTCTTTTTACCATCTATAATGGGCAAATGCCTTATTAGCATCTGCCATTTTATGAACATCTTCCTTCTTCTTTATAGATGTCCCTGTGTTATTAAATGCATCAAGCAGCTCACCGGCAAGCCTTTCCCTCATTGTCTTTTCCGCCCTTACGCGGGAATAGCTTATCAGCCATCTAAATGCCAGCGCCGTGCGCCTCTGAGGTCTTATTTCTACAGGCACCTGATATGTTGCGCCGCCAACCCTCCGCGGTTTAACCTCCAGCACCGGCTTAACATTTTCCAGCGCAGTCTTAAAAATCTTAAGCGGATCATTATTGGTTTTCCCCTTGAGAATATCAAATGCCCCATAGCATATTCTTTCAGCTGTTGCTTTTTTACCGTCTTCCATCATCACATTGATAAACTTGCTGACAACCTTGCTGCCATACTTTGGATCGGGTAAAATCTCACGCTTTTCTGCAACTCTTCTTCTTGGCATCTATCCGCTCCGTTATTTGGGCCTTTTGGCCCCGTATTTAGATCTTCCCTGTCTTCTGTCTGCAACGCCCATAGAGTCCAGCGTTCCTCTGATTATGTGGTATCCAACACCAGGGAGATCTTTAACTCTTCCGCCTCTAATCATCACTATAGAATGTTCCTGAAGATTGTGCCCAACTCCAGGTATATAAGCTGTAACCTCCATCCCATTCGTCAGCCTTATCCTTGCTACCTTCCTTAAGGCAGAGTTCGGCTTCTTGGGCGTAGTTGTATATACCCTGACGCAAACTCCTCTTTTCTGCGGACACATTCTGAGCGCAGGACTTTTCGTTGTCCTTTCCATGCTCTTTCTGCCCTTTCTAACTAACTGTGAGATTGTTGGCACATTGCCTCCGCATCGTATTTTTTACAAAAAACAGATTCTACGGGAAAACTTTGAAAGCATACCAGAGAAGATATTTTTTGTCAACTGGTCTCAAACCGGTATATTTTCCCTGCGTGACCTCTGAACTACATGAGAGAGCAACTACATTCCCTGCTCAAAATCTTCACCGTAGAAATAGATATTATATCAGAAGGAAGCATAAAAAAGAAACATTACTTATTGCTGAAAAGTTCTGCTCCCATAAATAATCAGAGTCTCTATGAAGGATTGCGGATTACAGCAAAGCCGCATCTCTGAGTGGGCGGAATGATTCACGATTTCAGGATGAAAGATATATTCCTCAAAGTATCGGCTTCACCTGATTATCCACAGACATAGTGCAGGGCAGGTTGTGTCAGTTATACTATCTCTTGTATAGTTAAGCATTCCTTGGAACTGCCAGCGAGCGAGATAGGAGGGTGTTTTGCGACAGACAAAACTTAAGAAACAAATCAGGAAACTGCTTGCAAAAAAGAATAACAGTCAGATAGCAAGGGAGATAGGGTGTTCACACGGGTATGTGGGGCATATCCGAACCCTCTACAATATCAAAAATCCTCATAGGAAGCCCTACGGCCTTCTGACAAAAAAACAGTTTTTGAGAGCCAAATCGCTATATCTTAACCACAAAAGCCTTAAGGACATAATCAAAGAATTGAAATTGCCATACAAAACTATTTCAGGATTATATTTTCTCTTGCGAAGAAAAGGCGTGAAGCGTAAAGGAAGGGCAAGAGCGTGGATAAAGTTCAATCCTGAGAAATTCCGGGGACTTCTGAATAAAAACCTCAATAAAGCTCAGATTGCAAAGGAAATGGGAATACATGAAATTCAGATGTA
>JAZDJF010000012.1:0-2061 GCA_043804165.1 Nitrospirota bacterium | reverse complement strand
TCAGGCAGACCTATGGTCACCCGTATTGCATCAGTCCCCATGGGCCTGACAATAACTCCATTATGAAGAAGTTTTTTATAAATATTCATTGAATCGGCAACAGGCATATAAATGAAATTTGCCTCTGTGGGCACATGTCTTATACCGAGTGAAGAAAGTTCTTTGTAGAGATATTTTTTGCCTCTGTTGTTTATCTCTCTTGATTTTTTGATATGGCCTTTGTCCTTTAATGCCTCTATTGCGGCTTTTTGCGCAACTGAGTTGGTGTTGAATGGCGCGCACACCTTATTCATTTCAGTAATTATTTCCTGATGTGCAATGCCATAGCCGATCCTGAGTCCTGCAAGTCCGTAAATCTTGGAGAATGTCCTGAGAATTAATATATCCCTCTTGCCCCTGAAGTGTTTAAAGCTGTCGGCGTATTCGGTATCTGTAACATATTCATAGTATGCCTCATCAACAACTACAAGTATGCCGTCCCTGATTTTTCTCATCAACCTGTCAAATTCTTCCTTTGTATTCATTGTGCCTGTCGGATTATTCGGATTTGCTATAAACAGCATCTTTGTCTTTGGTGTCACAGCGCTCAGCATTGCGTCAAGGTCATGCTTGTAATCCCTGAGCGGCACGTGAATTGCCTTTCCGCCTGCTGCCTGAACAGCCATAGAGTAAACAACGAAAGAAGGGTGTGCCATAACAGCCTCATCACCCGGAGCTAAGAATGTCCTTGCCGCGATGTCAATAAGCTCGTTTGAGCCATTCCCAATTATAATCTCTTCAGGTTTAACAGAGAGTTTTTCCGCCAGTGCATTTTTGAGATAATACCCGTTTCTATCCGGGTATCTGTTCAGTGTTTTTTTCAGCCCTGCTGTTATTGCCCTCATAGCCACAGGAGAAGGGCCTGCAGGGTTTTCATTTGAGGCAAGCTTTATGGAGTTTCTTATCCCGAGTTCCCTTTCAAGTTCTTCAATGGGTTTGCCTGGGATGTATGGCCTTAGTGCACTGATATGTTCCGGAGCCTTTATCACTACTGGCCACCGTGCGGATAAGAGCCGAGGAATTTAAGATAGAGACAGCCCTCTTTTATGCCCTCTATGGCTTTTCTGACTTTTTTATCCTCTATATGTCCTTCCATATCCACAAAGAATATGTATTCCCATGCCTTTCTTCTGGAAGGCCTTGATTCCAGTTTCGTAAGATTTATCTTCGCCTTCTTAATGGGTTGAAGGATGTCGTAAAGGGCGCCTGGTTTATCCTTAATAGAGAACATAATTGATGTCTTGTCTTTTCCTGTTTTCGGGGCGATGTTTTTTGAGATTATAAGGAACCTTGTGTAGTTGTGCTTATTGTCCTCTATGCTTCTTTCTACAAAATTCAGATTATATATCTTTGCAGCGACTTCGCTTGCGATTGCGGATGATGACTGATCTTTTGATGCAAGTTCTGCAGCTTTTGCTGTGCTTGTAGCTTCAACTATCTCTACATTCGGGAGATTCCTTTCAAGCCAGCCCCTGCACTGTGCTGTCGGCTGCGGATGTGAATATATTTTTTTAATGTCCTTTTTGTTGCCTGTCAAAGAGAGCAGATTATGCGATACCTCAAGCATAATCTCGGCTGTTATCTTGAGGTCATAATCCATGAACATATCAAGGGTGTAACTGACTACTCCTTCTGTGGAGTTTTCTATTGGCACAACGCCGAATTCTGCTTTTCCTGAATCAACCGCTTCAAATACGCTTTTTATGCTCTCAACAGGCACAAAGTCTGCTGAAGAGCCGAAATGCCTTAACGCTGCAAGGTGTGTGAACGTTGCAACAGGGCCAAAATAGGCAACCTTTAAATGTTCTTCAAGTGATAAAGATGCTGAAAGTATCTCTCTGTAAATGGACTTTAGTGCATCATTGGGAAAAGGCCCCTTATTCATGGATGTCAGTCTTTCAAGTATCTGCCGCTCACGCTCAGGAGAGTAAAACTTTGACTTATTGTTGCGCTTTATGTTTGCAATCTCAAGGACAATCCGTGAGCGTTTATTGAGAAGTTTAAGTGTCTCTTCGTCAATAG
>JAZDJF010000011.1:0-2365 GCA_043804165.1 Nitrospirota bacterium | reverse complement strand
CCTGATTTTAAAGGTGATTATAACTCACTGAAGACTGTTCTTGATTCTGCGCCCGATGTCTATAATCATAATGTAGAGACTGTGCCAAGGCTTTATCCATATGTAAGGCCTCAGGCAAATTACGAAAGATCCTTAAATGTTTTACGAAATGCAAAAAAGATTGCGCTTGATATTAACGCAAAATCAGGGCTGATGGTAGGGCTGGGCGAGACTTTCAATGAGGTCATCAGCGTATTGAAAGACCTCAGGGATGCCGGCTGTGATACTGTGACAATAGGACAATACCTCAGGCCGAGCAAGCAGAATCTTCCTGTTAAGGAATATGTAAGGCCGGAGATTTTTAATGAATATAAAGAAACAGCCGTTAAAATAGGGTTTAAATATGTTGCATCATCTCCGCTTGTAAGAAGTTCAATGAACGCGGAAGAGATGTTTCTACGGAAGGGGGACTTTGTCCCCCTTCCGGGAACCCCCAGGGAGGCAGTGTAAATGAGATTTGAGTTTAACAGGATTAAGAGGCTTCCGCCTTATGTGTTTGCCATAGTCAATAGCCTCAAGATGGAGGCGAGAAAACGCGGGGAGGATATAATTGACCTTGGCATGGGAAATCCTGACATGCCTGCCCCAAAACATGTGATAGACAAACTCTGCGAGGCAGCGCATAATCCCAAAAACCACAGATATTCTGCGTCAAAGGGAATTACCCAGTTGAGGATGGCGGTATGCGAGTGGTACAAGAGGAGATTTGATGTTGATTTAGACCCTGAAAGTGAGACAGTTGTGACTATCGGGTCAAAGGAAGGGCTTTCGCACCTTGCCCTTGCAACCATACAGCCCGGAGATGTTGTCATGACGCCTGCGCCTGCATATCCGATACATCCTTACAGTGTGATTATCGCAGGCGGCGAGGTTATAAGCATTCCGATAGGGCCGGGGATTGATTTTTTTACAGAAATGGAAAAGGCATTCAAGAAGACATGGCCAAGGCCTAAGATGCTTATAATAAACTTCCCTCACAATCCGACAACAATCGTTGTTGACGGGCTGGAATTCTTTAAGAAGGTTGTGGATTTTGCAAAAGAAAACAATATAATAGTTATCCATGATTTTGCCTATGCAGACCTTGTTTTTGATGATTACAAGGCGCCGAGCTTTTTGCAGGTTCCGGGAGCAAAGGATGTAGGAGTTGAATTTTTCTCTCTTACAAAAAGCTATTCCATGGCAGGATGGAGAGTCGGTTTCTGCGTTGGAAATAAGGATATTGTCGGAGCGCTGATAAAGATAAAGAGTTATCTTGACTACGGGATGTTTCAGCCCATACAGATTGCAAGCATTGTTGCTCTGAGAGGGCCTCAGGATTGTGTTGAGGAATTCAGAAAAATATACGAGTCAAGGCGCAATGTGCTGATTAACGGGCTTCATAATGCAGGATGGAATGTGGAACCCCCAAAGGCGACAATGTTTGTGTGGGCAAAAATTCCTGAGCAGTTCAGAGAAATGGGTTCCCTTGAATTTGCAAAACTTTTGATAAAAGAAGGCGGAGTCGCGGTGTCTCCGGGAATAGGTTTTGGAGAGGGAGGAGACGAATACGTGCGATTCGCCCTTGTTGAGAACGAGCACAGGATAAAACAGGCTGCAAAGGGAATCAAGAAGGTGCTTGGCAGATGATCAATGTAGGCATTATAGGATTCGGGACTGTCGGCACAGGAACGGCTAAGATATTGCTTGAAAACAAAGACGTTATTTCTCAGAGAATTGGTTTTGATATAAACCTGAAAAAGATTGCTGACCTTGACATAAAAAGGAGCAGGGGAATTAAACTGCCGGAAGGAATTTTAACTACTAATGCTGACGAGATACTTAATGACCCTGAGATTAATATAGTTATTGAACTTATCGGAGGCATACACCCTGCAAAGGAACTTATCCTTAAAGCCATAAGAAATAAGAAGCATGTGGTTACGGCAAATAAAGCGCTTATCGCCACAGAGGGAAATGAAATACTGGCTGAAGCGGAAAAGCATGGTGTTGAGATCGGCTTTGAGGCATCTGTTGCCGGCGGCATTCCCATAATCAAGATTCTTAAAGAGGGCCTTATTGCGAACAGGATACTGGCAGTCTACGGGATAATAAACGGCACTTCAAATTATATTCTCACAAAAATGACTGATGAGGGCATTGAGTTTTCTGATGCTCTCAAAGAGGCGCAGAGGCTCGGCTATGCGGAAGCTGACCCTACTTATGATATAGAAGGGATTGATTCAGCGCATAAGCTTGCGATTCTTGCATCGCTGGCGTATAACATACCGCTTTCGTTCAATGATGTTTACAAAGAGGGCATAACCAGAATAACCTCTCAGGACAT
>JAZDJF010000010.1:0-2837 GCA_043804165.1 Nitrospirota bacterium | reverse complement strand
GCTATCACAGCGCCTGTCAGTGCAAAAGGAAGGGCAAATACAGAGTGGGAAAACTTTATCATCCGAAGATACAGGGTTATTTTTTCAAGCAATCTGTTATCTCCTTTTTGTATTCATTCTATCATTACCCTTTCACATTTTAAAATAGTCTGGGTTAAACGTGATAATAGAATTTTCTTCATGTGATATAATTTCATTTATGGCAAAAGCAAGGGCGCATCTCTTAATCTCAGGCAGGGTTCAGGGAGTGTTTTACAGGGCATTCACAGAAGATGCGGCTCATTCGCTTGGACTCAAGGGATGGGTAAAAAATTGCAGTGACGGAAAAGTTGAGGCACTATTTGAAGGCGAGAAAGAAAACATAGAGAAGGCGATAGGACTCTGCTACAAAGGGCCTCCTGCCGCTAAAGTAAACAATATTGACGTCAAATGGGAAAACTTTAAAGGTGAATTTGATACGTTTTCAGTGCGCTATTTCTAAATGATTCTTTAGCGCGCTTATTTTAAAGCTTAGCCCTTCTCAGCCTCAGCGCATTGCCCACCACAGAGACCGAACTGAAGCTCATCGCAGCAGCAGCAAAGATCGGGCTTAGCAATATGCCGAAGTATGGATAAAGAACGCCTGCTGCAACCGGAACCCCAAGCGCATTGTAGATAAATGCCCAAAATATGTTCTGTTTGATATTACGCATTGTTGCCCTGCTCATGCGCCTTGCCCTCAGTATTCCCCTGAGATCGCCTTTCACAAGAGTAACGCCTGCGCTTTCCATTGCAACGTCCGTTCCTGTTCCCATAGCTATTCCAACATGCGCCTGTGCAAGAGCAGGGGCGTCATTTATTCCGTCGCCTGCCATTGCAACAAACCGTCCTTCATTTTGCAATCTTTTGACAACTTCTGATTTCTGGTCAGGTAGCACCTCTGCAATTACATCGTCAAGATTGAGCTTCTTTGATACAGCCTCCGCTGTAGTGCGGTTATCTCCTGTAAGCATAAGAACCCTGATTCCTTCCTTCTGGAGAAAATCTATAGCCTCCGGCGTTGTTTCCTTTATAGGGTCAGCAACTCCTAAAAGTCCGGCTGCCTTACCGTCCACTGCAATAAACATTACTGTCTGCCCTTCTCTCCGCATTGACTCGGCATTCAGGGACAGTTCGGCAGTGTCAATCCCGAGGTCATCAAAAAGTTTGAGGTTGCCAAGCGCTACCTTATGTCCTTCAATCATGCCTGCAACCCCTTTCCCTGTTACAGATTCAAATTCTTCAACATCAGTAAGGCTTATACCTCTTTCTTCTGCCCCTTTTACGATTGCAGATGCAAGGGGATGTTCGCTTCCGCGCTCAATGCTTGCAGCAAAATGAAGTATTGTTTTTTCGTCAAATCCATCTGCCGGGATTACATCTATGAGTTTAGGTTTGCCTACGGTAAGTGTTCCTGTCTTATCCACTACAAGCGTGTCAATTTTCCTCATCACCTCAATCGCCTCTGCATTTTTGAAAAGCACGCCTGCCATTGCACCTTTCCCCATTGCTACCATTATGGACATAGGTGTTGCAAGACCAAGGGCGCATGGACAGGCTATAATTAAGACTGCCACTGCGTTGATGATTGCGTGTGCCATTCTGGGCTCAGGCCCTATCCATGCCCATACAACGAAGGTAAGAACTGCGACTGCTATAACAATCTGAACAAAATAAACTGCAACAATATCTGCAAGCTTCTGGATGGGCGCACGGCTTCTCTGCGCCTCTGCAACCATATTAACAATCTGTGACAGCAGGGTATCAGCGCCAACCTTTTCAGCCTTCATTATAAGCATGCCGGTTCCGTTAACAGTTGCGCCAATTACACGATCTCCATTTTGTTTCTGCACAGGGATCGGCTCCCCTGTAACCATTGATTCGTCAACCGAGCTTGTTCCTTCAATTACAACGCCGTCAACAGGTATCTTTTCGCCGGGCCGCACCCTGAGAATATCATCTATCTTTACATGCTCAAGGGAGACGTCTTCTTCTGTCCCATTTTTTATACGCCGGGCCGTTTTGGGTGCAAGACCCAGAAGCGCCTTAATCGCTGCCCCTGTTTTACTGCGCGCCTTTAATTCAAGCACCTGCCCCAGAAGCACAAGTATCACAATAACTGCCGCAGCTTCAAAATAGACTCCCACTTCGCCCCCCTCTTTTCTGAAGGAGACAGGGAATATGCCGGGCAGGAGCACTGCAACAACGCTGTATATATAAGCTACACCCACACCGAGAGCTATCAATGTAAACATATTGAGGTTGCGGCTTATAACGGACTGCCACCCGCGTACAAAGAATGGCCATCCTCCCCATAGCACAACAGGCGTAGCAAGTAAGAGTTCAACTAAATTTAAAAAAGTCGGAGGAAGGATTCCCTCTATATTTATCATGGGAATCATTCCCCTCATGGCAATTATAATAAGCGGGATAGTAAGAATGAGTCCTGCCTTAAACCGCCTTCTCATATCCACTAACTCGGGGTTCTCCTCTTCCACCGGCAGAACAGTCCTTGGTTCGAGGGCCATCCCGCAGATCGGACAGCTTCCTGCCGCATCACTCACAACCTCAGGATGCATCGGGCATGTCCACTCAGTCCTTGCTATTGCTATCGTTGGGACAAGAGGCTCAAGAGCCATCCCGCACTTCGGGCAAGCTCCGGGTTTATCCTGAACAACCTCGGGGTCCATCGGGCATGTATATTTTGTTCCTTTCGGAGAGGGGATGGATGCTTGTACAGCTTCCTTTGCTCTTTCTCCTACATATGCTTCAGGATCTTTGTCAAATTTCCCCTTGCAGTGAGTTGAACAGAAATAGTA
>JAZDJF010000009.1:0-11196 GCA_043804165.1 Nitrospirota bacterium | reverse complement strand
TTCACCTGATGTTCGGTCAGATAGCCGCTGAATATCGGCAGGGTAATTGTCACGCCTACATTCCAACCATCCTGAAGCGGAAGTTTTTCCCCTGCCCAGTCATAACTTGCATTGCCTGACAGTGTGGGATAATAGCCCTTTTTTGCAAGTTCTATGGAGGACTCCGCAGCATTCTTCTTTGTGATTACTGACATAAGGTCAGGCCTGTTCTCGTATGCCTTATCAATCGCATCTTTGAGCGTTATATTGTATTTCTGATATAGAAGAGCATCTTCAATCGTGTATTCAGGAGCATTAGGCATACCCATCGCATTGTCAAGAACAACCTTTGATATCCTGAGGGCATTTTCCGCCTTTATAAGATTAAGTTTTGCATTGCTTAAATCGACCTCTGCCTTTGTCACATCAAATTTCGGTTTTGTGCCGGCTTCATAGAACCCCTTTGCCTGCTGAAGGTGCTGTTCAAACTGTTTAACGGTCTCCAAAGCAACCTCTCTGTTCTGTTTTGCCTGTAAAAATCCGTAATAGGCCTGTTTGACATTGAAGACTACCCTTTCTTTTATATTCCTGAGGTCAGAAGTTGTTGATTCTCGATTTAGTGTCTGAATTTCCACTTCGGTTGAGGTCTTTCCAAAATCAAAGAAGTTCTGTTTAAGCGTTGCGCTGCTCTTATATTCATCAAGAGAACGATCCGATGTCTTGGAAGCAGGCGAATACTTTTTATAGCCTGACGACAGGTCTACCTGCGGATAATAATTCGCCTTTGCCTGACCGATCCTGCTCTGATTTACCTCTACCTCACCTGTAGCGGCAACGATGTCAGGGTGTTTTTGCATGGCTATCTCAACACACCTTTTCAGATTGAGAACCTCGCTCGTTTTTATGACCTCCTCAGCCCCTGCGCTGTAAGGAAGAACTAACAGGAGCAGCGCTATAGTGAAAATAGCTTTTCTCATATTTTTACCTCCTGCCTTTCATTACTGCTGTTTCCTTCTTCTTATTTTAAACAATTTTGTCTCCGAATTATAAATCAAGAACAATAACGCTAAAAAGAAATTTCTTCTTCGTATCTTATTTTACCTCAATTCTGATTTGAATAGCCCGCCTTACTCTCTTCCATCAATCAATATCTCCATTGAA
The DNA here is from genome assembly GCA_043804165.1 of Nitrospirota bacterium. Classification (GTDB taxonomy): domain Bacteria; phylum Nitrospirota; class Thermodesulfovibrionia; order Thermodesulfovibrionales; family UBA1546; genus UBA1546. The sequence goes on along the minus strand of JAZDJF010000009.1, from coordinate 10,056 downwards.
TCTGCTCATCAGCCTGAATAACTATTTCTCAGCATAGAGCATTTCATCCTTGCTTCTTTTTTTCCTGCTGCGCCAGTTCCTGATCTTTTCCTGAAATTTCTCCATGTAAACATAGAAAACCGGCGTTATATAAAGTGTCATAATCTGTGAAAACACACTAACGCAATCTGCTTTGAAATCTCTTCCTGCACGATTCTGGCATCTTCTCTTGTCTTTGGCCATGTTTCTATACCTATACGATATCATATAGTCTGTGATGAAAATGATCAAAACTGTTCTCATAATCATGGACCTTCCTTGACAACCAATGCTGCTTTTGATAACGTGGAGTTAATATCAAACAGGAAATAAGAGCGCCGTTATTTCCTTTGCGCCCTGTTGTATATTATGAAATCCTTTATCCTTAAGAAAGACATAATCCTTCAGACCCTTCATGGGACCGGTAAAAAACCGGCTTTGTCACTGTTGATTTTTGTCATGACAACTTTGCTGTTGTCTGTGACAGTTACCCCTGCAACTGATAAATACACATTGAAACGACAGAAAATGGTCGAAACTGATATCAGTGGAAGAGGGGTAAGGGACAAGAAAGTACTCGATGCGATGTCCAGGATCGAGAGGCATCTGTTTGTGGACAGCAGGTTCATGAACAGCGCCTATAATGACCATCCGCTGCCGATCGACGAAGGCCAGACCATATCACAACCCTATGTCGTGGCGCTTATGACAGAGGCATTGAAGCTTAAAGCCACAGACAGGGTCCTCGAGATAGGCACCGGCTCCGGTTATCAGGCAGCGGTACTCGGCGAGATTGTATCAGAGGTTTATACGATTGAGATCAGAAAAAAGCTCGCCGAGAAATCCGGAAAATTATTAAAGAAATTAGGGTACAGAAATATAATGGTGAAGCATGGCGACGGATACTACGGATGGGAGGAGCATGCGCCCTTCGACGCGATTATCGTGACCGCCGCTGCCAATCACATGCCTCCACCGCTGATCAAACAGCTTAAGGAAGGCGGAAGGCTTATCATTCCCCTCGGTAGCACTGTCTATTTTCAGATGCTCACCCTTGCCACAAAAAAGAAGGGCGAACTGGAGGTCGAGCAGATGGGAGGCGTGGCCTTTGTTCCGATGACCGGTGAAGCAATGAAAAGGAAAAACTGAAAAAGGTCGCTGATAGCGGTCTAACCCGCTTTATATTTCATCCAGAGCAGGGAACAAAAAGCCAGGATGTATACCGCCATTCCGGTGAGCATAACGGTCTTAAATCCAGCCGATATAGCGAACATCACTGCAAGGATCGGTGCAAGGACAGAGAAACAGCCGTTTACTGCCAGGGCCCAGGGGATCAACTTTGGTCTGGTTTTGCCGAGGAATGAAAGACCGAGCGGAAAGGGTGTCCCCATAAGAATGCCTGCAGGCATGAGGATGAAGAAGAAGGAAAGGATCTTTGTTTTCAGTGAATAGGGGGATATTTCGTTTATCACAATAGGGAGGAAGATGCTGTACGCAAGGACCGATAGCGAGAGGAAAAGGATTATCGCAGGTTTTTGGAATATCCTCAGATGCTGGCTCAACAGACTGCCGATTCCCGAACTTATGAGGACCGAGGATAGCACGACAGCAGCGGCATAAGACGGGTTTTCGAGAGGGAGAATCATCTTCTGGATAAAGGATATCACTATGAACATAAAGCCTGTTCCGAGAAACGCGAAGTACGCCAAAGTCAAAAAAAGGTTGCGGTCAAGTCTGAGATCGGGGCTGAGGGTGGAATGATCTTTCATCCTGAACTGTATCAGCGGAAGAAGTACCAGCAGGATGCTCAAAAACACTACCTGTATGAATATGACCGGCAGGAGATATCCCTCTTCCATAAAATACTGCCATTTCTCACCCATCAGCCGGTAAATCTCACCGATGTTTTCGATCTTCAGGTAGTAATGGAAGAAGGGGGTTTCGTCATATACCGGCGTGATGTCGAAGAGGTAATCACGGATGAACTCCTCTCTCGTTTCAGGAGATATCAGTTTAATGGAGGCATGAAAGAGTTCATTCGACGGCATTTTTATATATAGATTCGTCTCTTTTTCCGTAATACCAGGGTAATAGACTGTATCGAATCTCCTGTCATGTGCAAAAGACTTTATCCCTTCGATGTCGCTTTTGGATAAGGGAGATTTTTTGAAGATGATCGTTAAGGCGCCCCAGCTCCTGATCGCAGCTATATGGTACTTGAAGTCTTTGATGCCAAGTTTTTCCGAAGCCTTAGCGATTGTGCCAAGAAGCCGCAGTTCTGTCCTCGGCGGCGGGATGATGAAGAGGTTTGCTGAAAGCATGCCCTCCGGACTCAAATGATTCAGATATTTTTCGAAGGCCTCAACAGTAAAACGGTAGTCCTCTGAGAAACCGAATGAACCAGCCGGTACAGACCCCGTAAGAGAAAGATCGATCAGGTCGAACCTTTGAGCAGTTGAAGCAAGGCGGCTTCTCCCCAATCCTGTCCATGTATTTTTTTCATAGATATCCGAAGAAAAGCCTCTCTGATATTCCCTGACGGATCTGATGACAAGGGGATTAGAATCAACTTTATAAATATTCCCGGCTCTGTAATATTCCGCCTGGAGGACTGAAAGACCTCCCTTGGGCTCAAGTATCAGCACCTCTTTTTTCAGGGAGAGTTCATAGGGCAGCGCTGAAGGAAGATACTTGAGAAAATCGAGACCCTTCTTGTCCCTGTCGTCTGTAATAGCATAGATATCACCGGCATCTATCGAGATGCCTGTCTGCTCAGGAAGCTCTTTGAGATATTTGAAGCTGAGGCCAGGGGCGGATCTGACAGCAGGGCTCTTTAATATATCAACTCGGGAAAAGGGGCTGTAGTATGTCTTCAGATGCTCTGCATCAGGAAAACGCAAGGCGGTTTCGAGCGGTTTATAAGGGGATATCCGTGGGCCGATAAACTGAGGATTAACGTATAGGATGAGGAGATTTATGATCAGGATGAAACAGGAAGCAAGTCTGATTTTCTTCCTGCTGTATATGCATAATACCATAGCGGAGAGCGCTGATATCATAAAGACGATCTGCTCAGGCCCGCCTGTAGATAATAACCAGAGCGTCAGCAGAGAACCGGTGCCTGCCCCGGTCAGGTCAGCGCCGTATATATGTCCTGTCGCCCTGTTCATGGTCGAAAGCGCGGAGGCTATGACCAGGCCGAAGGAAAAAAACGGGAATGAGAGGATAAGGTAATAGAGGCTGAGGTAAAGGACCTGGCTCCTGTCCCAGGAGAGTCTTGCAGGGTCGAAGGGGATGATGTTCATCAGGAGATAACTTGAAGGCACGCTAATGCAGAATAGCAGTACATAAGACTGTATATGACTTGGATCTTTCAGCTTTGGATAAACGGAAAGCAGTGTCCCGCTGGCTGCGATACCGAGCATGGCGATGCTGATCACCATAAACGCAAAATGGTACCAGAGGGATATCGAAAAGATCCTCATCAGGGTTATCTCATACGCAAGGCTTGAAAGTGAGACGAAGAAGATTAGCGGAAGTATGGAGCGGCTTTTTTCCATGGGCTATAAAAATTATACCGCATATCTGGACGATTGTCTTTTAATGTTTTCAGTTGTTATTTTTTCTGGTATTCTTTAGGCAAGGGAATGGTTCTTGATATTGATTTTCTAAAGTGAAAAGGAGGGGCCATGTTAGTTCTTGTTTTGGCGGGGTCAGGCTTTGCATAATTGTATTTTACTGTTTCCATCTTCTTATTTTAAACAATTTTGTCTGCAAATCATCAAATAAATCATACGCAACAGGCACAACAACGAGCGTTAAAAATAAAGATGTCAGGAGCCCCCCGATTGTCGCAATTGCCATGGGCGAGCGGGTCTCAGCGCCCTCTCCAATACCTATTGCAATGGGCAGCATTCCGAATATAATCGCAAATGTTGTCATAAGAATTGGTCTTAATCTTACAGGTCCTGCCTGAAGTATTGCCTCTTTCCTTCCCATTCCCCTTGCCCTCAAGGTATTCGTGTAATCAACCAGAAGTATTGCATTCTTCTTCACAAGTCCCATGAGCAGGATAAGCCCTATGAAACTGAAGATATTGAGCGTCTTTCCAGTTATCAGCAATGCACCAAAGGCCCCGATAAATGATAAGGGCAAAGACAGCAGCACGGTTATCGGGTGGATGAAGCTCTCAAACTGAGCTGCGAGTATCATGTACGCCAGAATTATTCCAAGAACAAGGGCAAATATGAGATACTGGAATGATTCTCCCATCACATCTGCCATCCCCTTGTATCTCGTGGAGTAATCCGCTGAAAGGATTTTTGCCGAGATATCATCAAGTTCTGCCTTTGCCTGGCCGAGGGGTTTCCCTTCAAGGTTTGCAAAGAGAGTTACGGCCCTCTGTCTGTCAACCCTGTTAATAACGCTCGGTCCGCCGGCCTCCTGAATTTTCACAATATTCGAAAGCTCTACAAGCCTTCCGTCCTTTGATCGCACGTAGAGCCTTCCTATATCTCCGGGATTCATCCTGTCCTCGGGGGTCAGCCTCGCCCTAACATCGTACCTTCTGCCTTTCGCCTCGTCCTTGAACTTCGTCACATCCACTTCCCCGCCGATAAGAAAGTTCACCGACTCGGCAATGGTAGCAATATCGACGCCGAGGTCGGATGCTTTGTCTCTGTCAATAAAGACCTTGAGCTCGGGCTTCCCGGTCTCAAGTGACGTGTCCACATCAACAATGCCCGGCAGTTTTGAAAACTCGTTCACAACCTGCCTGGTATACGTTTCAAGTTCGGACAGATCCCTGCCCCTGATGCTGTACTGTATGGGCACCATTCTCTGGCCGCCCCCGATCATAGCGACGTCTTCTGCGCTCGCCTTGAGGCCGGGGATCAGGTTCAATTTCTTTCTCACCTCGGCCTTGATCTGTTCCTGGCTCTTCCCTCTCTCTGCCTTCGGCTTAAGTCCAGTGAACATGACTGCCTTATTCACTTCCATGGTGAGTCCGAACCCCTGCGCATAGAAGACTGTCGTTACTTCGGGAAGGGACTTTATGTAATCCTCCGCCTGCTTGAACATCCTGTCCGCCTCGTTGACGGAGTAGTCCACCGGCGACTGAAGCCTCACGATGAAGCGGCTCTGGTCTTCGGGAGGTATGAACTCCTTGCCGAGGAAGCTCGTAATGAAGAGGCTAAATACAAATATGCCTGCTGCAATAACCAATACCTTAATCCTGTGGTTGAGGGCAATCCTTAAAAGCTCTCTGTAAAGGGTTTCTACCTTTTTATAAGCCCTTTCAAAGGCATTTGATAATCTCGAAAGAAATGAATTTTTTGACTTCTGGCTTCTGCCTTCTGCCATCTGACTTCTGAGGTATCGTGATGCCATCATCGGCGTAAGTGTAAAAGACACAAACAGTGATATAAGCACTGCAAAGACAACGGTAAGTGCGAACTGCAGGAAGAACATTCCAATGATGCCTTTCATAAATGCAACGGGAAGGAATATGGCCACAATGGCCATGGTAGTTGCCATAACCGCAAGACCTATCTCTGATGTTGCAAAGGAAGCGGCTTCGCGGGGAGACATGCCTTCTTCAATATGGCGATGGATATTTTCAATGACTATAATGGCGTCATCAATGAGAATACCAACGGAAAGGGAGAGGGCGAGCATAGACATATTGTTAAAGGTAAAGTTGAAGAGCTTCATGATGGCGAAGGTCGCGACGATAGACGTCGGGATCGCAAGGGCGCTTATCAGCGTAATCCTCAGGCTCTTCAGGAAGAGAAGCACTGCAAGGGCAGCGAAGAAACCGCCGAAGATCAGGTGTTTCTGCACCTCGTTGATAGAGCGCTTTATGAATGTTGACTGGTCAAAGCCGATCTCCAGATTCATTCCAACGGGCAGGGTTTTCCGTATCGCCTCTATTTCCTTTTTTACCCTTTCGATAACCTCGACGGTGTTCGTACCCGACTGCTTCTGCACTCCCATACCCACAGCAGGCAGCCCATTGAACCTTGCTATCGAGCGCTTTTCCTCCATGCCGTCTTCGGCCCTGCCCACGTCCCTGAGTCTGATGGGAGCGCCTTTCGAGTACCCTACGATGAGGTCGTTGAAATCCTGTACCTTCAGGAACTCACCCTTGACCTTCACGGAGTACTCCTTTGTTTCGCTCTCAATCCTTCCGCTCGGGAGTTCCACATTTTCACGCTGTAGCGCCCTCAGGACATCCTGGGCCGTGATCTGGTACGCCCGGAGCCTGTCGGCATCCAACCATACCCTCACCTGCCTCAGCCTGAGTCCTGCCAGTCGGATTGCGCCAACTCCGTTCACCTTCTGGAACTGCTCTTTCAGCGCCTCATCGGCATACGTTGAAAGTTCCCTCACGGACTTTTCACCTGACAGGGCAAGCCACATAACAGGGGTTGCGTCAGGGTCAACTTTCTGAATTATCGGCTCATCGATATCCCTCGGCAGCTTCGATCCTATTGCGGAAATCTTTTCCCTCACATCCTGAACCGCAAGGTCGATATCCCTTTCGAGCACGAACTCTACGAGGACGCTTGAGACGCCCTCCGTGCTCGTGGAGGCGATGGTCTTCACCCCGTTTATGGTATTTGCCGCCTCTTCTATCTTATCTGTTACGTCAATATCCATTATCTCTGGGCTGGCGCCTTTGAGGGTGGTGGTAATGTTCACCATCGGAAAGTCCACTTTCGGGAACAGGTCCACCCCGATATCCGGATAGCTCACGACACCGAATATGACGAGAGCGGCAATGACCATGGTTGCAAAGACAGGTCTTTTTATGGACGTATCAGCGAGCCACATTAACTTTTACTCCTTCCGAAAGATTCTGCTGACCTGCAACGACTACCAATTCCTCTTTTTTAACGCCTTCTATAATCTCCATCATTTCTCCGTATTTCTGACCTGCCTTTACAACCCTCTCCTTTACCCTGTCGCCTTCAACAACAAATACCTTTATGGTCTCTCCTTCGTAGAGAAGTGAAATAATCGGAACAAGAACGGTATTTCTCTCAGCTCCTGTATAAAGGATTACATGGGCAAAAAGACCGGGCTTCAGAATGCCTGCAGGATTGGGAACCTGTGCTTCAATTAGAAGTGTCCTTGTCCTTTCCTCAAGGCTCGGATATATTATGCTCACCTTTCCTTTAAATTCCCTGCCGGGGAATGCATCCACCCTGAACGTCAAATCCTGACCTCTCCTGAGCTTTCCGGCATCCTTTTCGGTAACTGTAAAATTGAGTTTCAATGGATTGTTCTGGATTATTACAAACAGATTTGTTCCGTTTCGCACATAATCGCCTGCCGAGACCTTCTTCTCCTTTATATACCCGGAAAGGGGAGAGTAAATCCTTGTCTTTATGAGTTTCTGTTTTGCAAGGGACAGTGCCGCCTTTGCCCTTTCCACATCTGCCTCTGCAAGGGATAGCCTCGTTGAAACATCATCAAACTGCTGCTGTGTCACAAGCTGTTCCTTATAAAGGGACTGTTTACGCCCGAATTCCAGCTTTGTATTTTCAAATGTTGCCTGCGCCTGCCTTAAGGCAGCCTCAGCCCTTTTAACCTCAAGGCTGTAGTCGGTATCGTCAATTACGGACAGAAGCATTCCCTTTGAAACCACTGTTCCTTCATCAACCCTCACATCCTTAAGAATCCCGTCCACCTCTGAGCTTACAATTACTTCTTCATAAGGGTTTAAGGTGCCTATTGTCTCAACAAATGGCCTCAGTGCCTTCTCCTCAACAGATTGCACACGTACGTTAACAGACCTTTCTTCTGTCTTCTTTGTCTCCTTCTTCTTGCAAGCAGGGGCCATGACGATTAAAATACTTGCGGTTAAAAGAATGATTTTAGTGAAGTTATTCCTGTCCGACTGCCACATCAGTTTGTCCTCCCTTTATCTTCTTTGACTTGGTGTTCTATGGACTGCTGGCTGACAGTTGTCTTCAAAAATACGCCGGTCGTTCTCTGTAACCTCAGGATGGACAACTGATAGCTATACCCTGCATCTGCAACCTGTCTTTCTGCTGTAAGGAACAATGTATTTGCATCAATGACATCTATGCTGTTGGCAAGTCCGAATTCATACTGCCGTGATACCGAATTATAGTTATCACTTGCGAATGTCAGTTGGTCTTTAAGGGATTTCAAAACCCCTTTCTGTGTCTGAAAATCAAGGTATGCATTTTCTACCTCGATGCCTACTGTTTTCTTAAGGTCTTCATATATAAGTTCCGCCTGTCTCTGCCTTGCCTCTGCCTCCCCCACCTCGGCCTTTCTCAGCCCCCCTTCAAAAAATGCGAAATTCAGGTTGATGCCGCCATAAATACTTTCTTTATTAAGAAAGGCAGATGCAGGGTCCTCATTTCTCCTTGAATAAACACCTGCGATGGAAAGAGTCGGCCAGTATGAACCTTTTGTATATTTGACCTGATCTTCTGCTATTTTTTTCTGAAGTCCTACAGCTTTTAATTCAGCCCTCTCTGACATGGCCGCCTGTTTGAGCGATTGAAGGTATTCTGCGCCCTCTGTATGCTGCATACTGTATACTGTTTCTTTTATCTCAAAATCTCCATTCAATCCTACAACCCTTGCAAGCACTGCCTTTGTCAGCTTAAGATTATTTTCCGCCCTCACCAATTCAGCCTGTGCGCCTGACAATTCAGCCTCGGCCCTCAACAGGTCTGTCTTTGTAACCTCGCCCACCTTAAGTCTTATTGCAGCTGCATCCCTGTATTTTGTCAATCGTTCGACATTTGCCCTTGCAATCTCAGCGGCCTTTTTTGCCCTGAGCGCATCATAATAGGCAGATGCTACGCTGAAGACATAGGCCTCCTTAACTGCATGAAGGTCGTATCTGCTCTTTTCGATGCCTTCCTTTGAGATTTTAAAGGCAGTCAACTCCCTGCCGCTCAGAGATACTGACTGGTCAAGTCTAAGTCCCCAGAACGCAGAATCTTCAGGCTGAATAACAGATCCTGCGGAAGATCGTTTTTCTTCCGTATACTTTGCATAATTCCAGAATGCAGAAAGTTTCGGCAAAAGCACAGACTTCGCCTTATCCTTCCCTGTCTCCGCAATAAATAAATCCTCCTCTGATATCTTGATGCGTTCAGAGCGTTCAAGGGCAATTCTATAAAGGTCTTCAAGGCTGTATTCAACTGCATAACAATTTGCTCCCAATAAAAGAATAAACAACACAAAAAAAACTATTTTCTTCACTTTTTACTCCTTTTTCAAAAGGCCGTTAAGTATTAGTTTACTACACTCATGGGGAGAGAAAAGCGCATCTGTCTCCAATATAAGAGAAAGAACAAAACCCCTGATAGTGCAGAAAATTATCTTTGCGGTCTCCTTTACATTGCACTTTTTAAACACGCCTGCCCTTATTCCCTTTCTTATAATGCCCTCAATAAATCCTCTCTGCGTCTTAAAAAACTTCCTTTTGGCGCTGATGCCGGATGTGAATCCGTGTTCCCTTCCCTGAACAAGTATAAGTTCTCTATGTTTTTTGGCATAAGCAAGGTGCAGGGATATAAATTTGCTTACAGCCTCTGCAGGGTCATCTGTATCTTTCAGGGACTTTCTCGTCATATCCGCAAGCTCGTCCAGCCTGGATTTAATAAGAGTCAGATAAAGCTCATCCTTATTTTTGAAGTACAGATAGAGGCCGCCGATGCTTATGCCGGAGGCATTCGCAATCATCCTCATGCTCGCCTTTGAGTAGCCATACTCTGAGAACAACCTCAGCGCAGCATCGATAATCCTCTTTTTTGACTCTATACCTGAACGTTTGTTCATGTGAACCTATGTTCAGTTTATGGCAAAAGCATTTTTCTGTCAACCCGAAAAATGCATTAGCATGGACATGGATGACTGAAAAGTATTTTGCAGCAACACCTTTTACATGCCATAATCAATTCTTGATTTGCATATTATTATTCAATCAGCAATTGAGAATTGCATTATGGTCCCGACAAGAGTCGGGATTGAAATCAAAAGACTTTA
>JAZDJF010000008.1:0-5094 GCA_043804165.1 Nitrospirota bacterium | reverse complement strand
GGCTCGGTTATCATTCCGAGTTTCTCTATCCCTGCCTCCTTTATGTCACTCATCACCTGAACAACAAAGCCGTAAGGCACATCCTTATCAGCCTTAAGAAAGACATTAGGATTTAATTTGCTGATTGCAGTAAGCTTCTGCTTTATCTCAGACATAGACATAGGTTTGTCATTCATAAAAATAATTCCGTCTCTTTTTATAGTGAGCGTTATTCTTTCTTCAGGAGGCAGGTCTTTGCCTTTTGCCTGAGGAAGGTCCACATCAATGCCCTGCTGCAAAAGCGGAGCTGTCACCATAAAGATTACAAGCAGCACGAGCATTACATCCACAAAGGGTGTTACATTTATCTCTGAAAGCACATTTCTGTCTCTTCCAGCCTTCATCCTGTTTCCTTTGTGAAGAAGTCAAGGAGTTCCTCTGAGAAGTCCTCCATCTCTATAATCATCTGGCGCGCCCTGCTCAGATAATAATTATAGGCGATTACAGCTGGGATTGCAGCAGCAAGTCCTGCCGCTGTTGCAATCAATGCCTCTGCAATGCCCGGAGCAACGACTGCCAATGATGCCGAGCCTGCTACGCCTATCCCTCTGAATGAGTTCATTATTCCCCAGACAGTTCCGAACAGGCCAATGAACGGCGTGGTAGAACCTGTGGTTGCAAGGAAACTCAGATATTTTTCAAGTTTTGCTGACTCAAGAGCTGAGAATCTTCTGAGCGACCGTTTAATCTCAGCCTTGTCAACGATATTTTCTGAGGATGTAAATTTAAATATATTTGATAGAGGGCTGAGATTAAGGGCTCGGGAAGCAGTTAAAAGCCCTTTCAGGTCGCGTCCTGCCCTGTATGATCTCAGGAATACGTCTGTCTCTTTGTTAGCCCTTGAAATGTAACGGTATTTATAAAAAATGATTGCCCATGATACGACAGAGAAAAACAGCAGGATAAGCAATACCGCTTTAACCACATAGCCTGCCTGAAGAATCAATTGTATTGCAGAGTGTTGCATAAGCACCTCTCTTTTATTTTGATATTAGCCATAACTGTTAAACTTTAAAAAAATTTTGTGCTAAAAGTCAATTGCGCGTCTGCTCAGCGCCCTTTTCTTACCTGAACAATTTTTTTAGCGGTTGTGCGAATCACCTCTGCTATATTTCTGTTCTTTCCAAGAGAGGCGAGGTCTTTTGTCTTTAAACCATACAAAAGCGGGACTGCCACTCCTGCAGGTGTTTTTGGATTGCTCACAACTGCAAGCAGCACTCCGTAATTTTTCATCCATTCTTTAGTTCGGGTAATTGCCCTCAGCGCTTCATCAGGGATAGAGCGGGAACGCGCAAACATCTCCACCTCCGCTTCTTTTATCTTCGGGTTATCAAGAACCGCCATGACTATCTGCTTGTTTGTATCTTTTATGAGAATTGACCTTGCCTCACGCCCGCCTCTCATTGCAAGCAGTCTCTTCTCAACAACTGTCAGGTTCTGCACCTTCTGGAGAAGGGTTTGAGCGCGCTGTCCAGTGGGCTGCCCTGTCTCTTTAATGAGCGCAGATACTTCTACGGGAATCTGTAGGAGTTTTGCAGCCTCTTCCCTTATGTTTTCAGGGGTGTAGGGGCTTTCTGCCAACAGCCTCAGGATGTCATGTCGCTGGGTATTTGCCTTTAAAACCTCTTCAAATATCGCTGTCTCTCCGGACTCTGAAATCAGCGCCTCTATCATCTCTTTGGATGCTATTGAGAGGTCAACCCCTATACCTTTCTGTTCTTCCATTCCGGTTATCCTTTCTTCAGATACAGGAAATATTCTATATTGCCTTTCTGTCCTCTGACAGGCGACTCAAACACGCCGATAGTATACAGTCCGGCAGTCTCAATCTCTGTTCTCACAGAGTCAACTGCCGCAAGTCTTTTTTCTTCTTCTCTCACAATGCCGCCCTTGCCTACCTCTCCTTTGCCGACTTCAAACTGAGGTTTTACAAGCGCAAGTATCTCTCCGTCCTCTTTCAGAAATTCTAACACTTTGGGTATGACCTTTGTAAGAGATATGAAGGAGACATCAATTGTTGCAATGCCAATAATATCAGGAATCCTTTTTCTTTCAAGATGTCTGATATTTGTCCTTTCAAGAAGAATAACCCTCGGATCATTCCTTAAAGACCATGCTATCTGTCCGTATCCCACATCAATGCAGTATATTTTTTTAGCTCCCATCTGGAGCATGCAGTCTGTAAAACCGCCTGTTGATGAGCCGACATCCATTGCTGTTTTATCTTTTAAGTCTATGTTGAAAAAGTCTATGGCAGCTTTGAGCTTTAACCCTCCCCTGCTTACATAGGGAATGTCCTCTGATTTCAGAGTTATTGAGGAGGCGCTGTTTATCATAGCGCCTGCCTTTGTAACAGGAGAGCCGTCAACCAGAACATTTCCTTCCATTATCAAAGCCCTTGCCCGCTCCCTGCTTTTTACAAGCCCACTGTCAACCATTATCTTGTCAAGTCTGTCTTTCATAGTTTTGTTAGTTCCAATAGTGCGTTTGTTCTTAATAATTATACTGTATAGATGAGATAAAAATTGTGGTAAAAACAATTATTGAAACAATCCATCCGATGTGCTATATTTACGCCATGAAAGCTGTAAAAGGGAAGTTGGGATAATAATTAGTTAGGCATAAAAAATATATGAGAAAGAATATGAGAAATTATAAAATTGATGAAGGCAAATTTAAAGCTTTTGTAAGATACTTAATACAAGTTGCGGAAGAAAAGCCACCACGCTGAAAGATTTCTGTGTGCTGGCGAAGTTGAAGGAGATCGAGGAGGCGTAAGCCTGTGTCAATACTGAGGTCTGACCTCTTTTTTTATGATGGCGCCTTATAGACATGAAGATCCGAAAGTTGCTCAGGTAATCCGGGAAATCATCGGTGGAATCAAACGAAACGAAACCGTTGTGTTTTGCGGGGCCGGGATTTCTTTTAATTCCGGCCTTCCTGTCGTAAATCAGCTTGTCCCTAGTGTGCTCCGCAAACTGGCCATGCCTCAAGCGGAGCAGAACATTGTCATGGATGCCACCATAGGCAAAATGTGTATGCCTTTTGAAGCGTTCATGGAAATCGTTGGAAATAACAGCGACCCAACGCCGATATACGAAATCTATGATCTGGGCGTGCCTAACGCCAATCACATTCTGCTTGCACGGCTCATGAAAGCGGGCTCTCTCAACGGGGTTGTCACCACGAATTTCGACATGCTTTTCGAGAAAGCCCTTCCCATGAAACCGAAAGAGAAAGTTGAAGGAAAGGATTATGATCTTTTTTACATGGAAGACCAATTTGATCAAATTGACTGGGCTAAAAGGAGACCGAGACTCCTCAAGATACACGGCAGCGCCCATGATAAAAAGAATATGGGCATCACTATCAAACAGGTGGCAAACAGACAGATGTTAGCGCAAAGAAATACAGTCATCAAACAAGTGTTCTTCGAAGGGAAACATAAGAATGTGCTTGTTTTGGTATACAGTTGCTCGGACGCGTTTGATCTTTCTCCCCAGATTGAAGCCATCGCTGGTTCGGACAAAAAAATATTCTATGTGGACCATGTCGAAGTAAACAGAAAAACGGACGTTAAAAGGACGGCTGGTATGTTCCCGAGGGAAAAGAAAATATACAGCCGCGGGACCCCCTTTCTGAATTATCATTTGACGCGGCTATCGTATAACACGGACAGGCTTGTTAAGATTTTATGGGATGATCTCATAGGGTATGGTTATGACAAGATAGAAAAAGAGATGAATAATAAGACGGAATGGGAAGGAAAGGTCAACATATGGGCGGAGAAGACCTCGCCCATGCAGAAACACAATATCTTAGGGCGTGTTTTCTTTGATATTTCAAAGTATCAGGAGTCAATCAAATACTATGGATTCGCGTGTAAGGCAGCACGAAAAATTAAGGATAAGCGAGAGGAAGGGACTTGCCTTGGCAATATAGGGCTTGCGTACCGCAATCTTTGTTACTATCACGAGGCGATTGAGTACCACAATAAGGCGCTGAAAATTGTTCGGGACGCGGAGGACAGGCGAGGGGAATGGAAACACAGAGACAATCTGGGGGTTGCCTACCACGATCTTGGTGACTATCCCAAGGCGATTGAGTACCACAAGAAGGCACTGAAAATTGTTCGGGACGCGGAGGACAGGCGAGCGCAAGGGAATTGCCTTGGCAATCTGGGGGTTGCCTACTACGATCTTGGTGACTATCCCAAGGCGATTGAATATTATGAGCAGGCGCTGGAAATTGCTCAGGACATTGGGGATAAGCTGGGAGAAGGGAATCGTCTTGGCAATCTGGGGCTTGCATACTGCAGTCTAGGGGAGTATTTGAGCCCATTGCACGAACCCCATTTTCAAACAAAGAGCACGCATCTTGATTTGTTCGAACGAAATAACACGGAATGGACCAGATGGAACGCCTTATGCAAAAGCCTTTATGCTAAGGCGAATAATCATCTTGCGCAGGCACTAAAGATTTCGCGTGACATTGGAGATAAGCAAAGGGAAGGGATTCATCTTGGCAATCTGGGGCTTGTCTATAACAGTCTTGGTAGGTATAGCACAGCGATAAAGTATCACAAGAAAGCTCTAGAAATTTCTCAGGACACAGGGTACAAGCGAGGGGAAGGGAATCACCTTGGCTCTCTAGGTATTGCGTACAGCAGTCTTGGTGATTATCCCAAGGCGATAGAGTATTATAAAAAGGCTCGCGCGATTTTCAGGCTAGTGCTGGGTAAGGATAATTCATACACAAAAAAAGTAGAAAATAGCCTGAGAATAACAATTGGAAAAGCGCGACAAAAAAAAGTGAAGGAGAAGGTAACGTGAAAGGCAACAACCTCCCGTAAAGGGGCTCAGTCCTTAAATTGTTTATAGCTCTGATGGCTGTAAGGAGAGAAAAGGGGACGGTTGTTCATGCTCAGTAATTAGGTAACTCTTTTGGTATAGTAACAATCAACCAAAGGAGGCCTATTATGCATTATGAGTATCAGATTATTCTTAAGAGATGGCTGCCAATCCTAAAGGAATATGAGCGGACGCGATCCAAAGT
>JAZDJF010000007.1:0-3356 GCA_043804165.1 Nitrospirota bacterium | reverse complement strand
GCCTTTGGGCCCTTGGGGCTGTCAACAACATCAAAGCTCACTGCCTGTCCTTCAGATAGAGACTTAAAGCCATCGCCCTGAAGCTCAGAATAGTGAACAAAAACATCTCCGCCGTCTTCACTGGTTATGAATCCAAAACCCTTGGACTCATTAAACCACTTAACGGTTCCTTTTGCCACTGTGCTGTACCTCCTTATTAAAAAACTGAAGATTACGGAACTCTGCAATAAAAACCGCAAAGTCTAAAGTCTTTGCGGTCATATACGACAAAAACTTCCGAAACTTCACTTGCTATTCTGGCACAGAATTCCTAAAAGGTCAACCCCGTTAGAAACTATTGTGGGGGCTTGCCCCGTATGAAGCGCTGCTTCTATCGGGGCTTGCTTTCTAACGGGGTCAATCCTTATTTCTTGATTTCTTGTCTTTAGGCTTTTCCTTCGGTTTTACTTTTGGCTCCTCTTTCGGTTTCCCTTTTGATTCATTAAGCCTCTTTATAACTACACTCGTAAGATCAAGCTCTTTCTTGGCAGAGAGAACTACCTCGCTTCTGAATATAATCGCATATTCCTCCTCGTATCCGATAGCATCCACAATGTCACTCACGTCTTTAAGAATTGCATTTGTAAGCTCATTTTCTTTTTTCTGCAATTCTGTTCTCGCCTCAGCTACAAGCCTTTGAATATCTCTCTGAAGCTTCTCCATCTCGTCATCTTTCGCCTTCTTTGCCTCGGCAGAAAGAACGGAAGACTGCTTGGTAACTTCTTCCTCAATTTCCTTAAGAGCATTGAGCTTCTCTGCTATTACTGTCTTTTTTGATTTTTCAATCGCTTCAATGTCAGCCCTTGCCTTTTTGCCTGCGTCTGATTCTGAAAATATACGCGGTAAATCAACGAAACCTATCTTGAGCGCCTCATCCGCTGCCGCAGGCGCAACATAAATCAGGACTAAACACAATGTTAATAGCAATGCCTTTCTCATTTTTCCTCCTTTTTAAAAAGCGCTGCCGAATGTAAATTCCCATTTGCTTTTGCTTTCCCCCGGTTTTCTATTTAAATTATGGCCCCATTCCAGCCTTAACGGTCCTATAGGAGAAAACCATCTGAAGCCAATACCTGCCCCGTATTTAACATCCTCAATGTTCTTAAAAGAGTCAAATGCCCTGCCCGCATCAAAAAATATAACCCCTTTAAATTTCAACTCGCTGACAAGAGGGAAGATATATTCTGTGTTAAATATTACCTGCTTTGTGCCGCCTATTACGTCGCCGTTTGCATCCCGCGGCCCAGCCTCTCCGAAACCGATACCTCTCACAGTATAAATACCTCCGACATAAAATTTTTCATAAAGAGGCAGCGGTTTGTTGAACATTCCTGTTGCATGGGCATAGCGGCCTCTCAGGGCAAGTGTGGTATTATCTGTAACAGGGAAAAACCACGAAGAGTCAACCCCGATTTTCAGAAAGAAATTGTCCCCGCCAAGTCCTGCATAAGTAACATGTATTACGTTTCTTGAGCCTGTATGAGGGTCAAAAAAACTGTTTCTTGAATCCCTTGCGATTGCAGGCGTAATGCTGCTTGTTGTTTTTTTGCCTTCCTGATCTTTTATCGTCGTTGATGCATCTGGAGATATATTGTGTATTGTCACACTTTCAAAGTTGTATGTTACATCTGTTTTCCAGTATTCGGACAGGCTTTTACCTAACAACACATCAAATCCCAGGGCTTTTCTGTCGAATGCAGAATACTTTTTTGTTGTGTTATAAACGCTGGTTCCGAACAAGAGCGGTTTATCCAAAAACCATGGATCCCTGTATGCAAGTTCATAAGACGTGCTTCTGCCGCCGAATTCCCCCTTTAATTTTATGAGCCGCCCTGTCCCGAATAGATTAGCCTGCGTGACATCAGCAATGGCTATAAACTTGTCAACAGAACTGTAACCGCCGCCCACACTGAGGAAACCTGTTGGCTTTTCCTTTACCTTTACATCAACATCCACAAGCTTTTCCTCAAGTTTCGGCTTTGGCTGCATATCAACAGTTTCAAAGAAATTAAGGTTATTAAGCATATCATAGCTCCTCTTCAGGAGTTTGCTGTTAAATGTATCCCCTTCATTAAGCCTTATTTCCCTCCTTATGACCTTATCCATGGTCTTAATATTGCCTGATATGTCTATCCTCCCTATCTTATAAATACCCCCTTCATCTATCTTGAAGGTTATCTTAACCTGCTTTGCAGCATCATCAGGCACAATGTCAGGAGCAACATTAACAAGCGCATAGCCTTTCTCTGAATACATCTCTCCGAGTGCAGCCACATCACTTCTCAGCATTGCCCTGCTGAATATATTCTTGGGGGCGGATTTTATCTTTTTCCTCAATTCGCTTTCGGGGAACGCCTTATTCCCTGTAATATCCACAGAAGATATTCTGTATTGCTCTCCTTCAGAGATCAAGATTGAGATTATCATCCCTTTTTTGTCCTCTGTAAGCTGGATTTTAGGATCAGCTACAGCAGCATTTATATACCCTTTATTGAAGCAGAGGCTTCTTATCCTTTCAATATCAATGCGCATTTCATCTTTTCTGTAATATCCTGATGATGTTACGAATGAGAACAACCACCATTCACCTGTTTTTATTGTCTTTTTTATTTCCTTTTTTGAGATGGCCTTGTTGCCTTCAATTACTATGGACTTTATCTTGACCTTAGGGCCTTCCTCTATTTGATATGTAAGCGTAACCTCATCATCATTCACCTTGTTCACAACAGGGACGATTTTTGACAGGTAGTAGCCTTCCTCTTCATAGAAGGCGCGAAGCTTCTCGGCATTATCCTGTATCAGAACAGTATCTGCTATAGAGTTTGCCGTTATTGTTATCTTCTCTTTCAGGTCTGAATCTTCCTGCTTCTTATTTCCCTGAAAGTCTATACTTATAATCGTGGGTTTCTCTTTTATCAGGTATATAACCCTTACACCGCCTTCAAGCGGCTCTATCTCAACCTTGACATCGTCAAAATAGCCCATCTTGTAAATGTCTTTTATGTCATTTGTGGTTTTCTCAGAAGAAAGCGGTTCTCCTGTTTTCTGCGTTATCTTGGATTTCACAGCGGCTTCCTCTATCCTCTTAAGCCCCCTTACCTCCATAGAATTCACCAGAGGCAGAGGGATTTCCTGCGCTGAGATGCTGTCTGCATTGCCTACAAACACAGCAAGCATAAAACAGAGAGGCAGCAAAACCGATCTTCTCACTCTCCGCCTCCAAATAAAGATATTGCTGTTAGATTTTTTTGACTGATTCACTGCATCCTCTTAACTGCATATGCTCTATAGAATATGTTAAGCATGACCGCTGCTGG
>JAZDJF010000006.1:0-3759 GCA_043804165.1 Nitrospirota bacterium | reverse complement strand
AGTCTGCAAGCTGCTTGATTTTGGTAAATATAAATACCAGATGAGCAAAAAACAGGCTCCGAGCAAAAAGATTGACATAAAAGAGATAAAGATAAGACCTCAGATAGGCACACACGATCTGGAGTTGAAAGTAAGGAATATACGGCGTTTTCTGGATGAAGGGCATAAGGCTAAGGTGATGATGTTCTTCAGGGGAAGAGAGATGGCAAGGCCGGAGCTTGGACTGATGGTTTTCGAAAAGTTGACACAGATGCTGCCCGGCAAGTTTAATATAGAGTTGAAGCCAAAACTTGAAGGCAATCGTATTACCATGGTGATTGGACCGAGCAGCAAGTAAAATCGTAATCCGTGATCCGTAATGCGTGATGGGTTAAAGGAAAATTACATATTACTCATTACGGATTACGCATTACGCATCACGAAATAAAGAGGGGAGGTTATAATGCCAAAGATTAAAACACATAGAGGGGCGGCAAAGAGATTTAAGGTTACAGGCACAGGGAAAATAAAGAGGAGCAAGGCTTATAAGAGCCACATACTTACAGGCAAACCCTCAAAAAGAACAAGAAAGCTTAGGACTGCGACTCTCGTTTCAAAAGCAGAGCACAGCAACATAAAAAAACTTTTACCATACATGTAGATAAAAAAAGATGCAGGATGCAGGATAAAAAAATCATGCATCATGCATCATGCATCGTTCACCGTGAATCATGCATCATGAATCGTGTATCGTGAGATAGAGGGAGGATTAAAATGCCAAGGGCTAAAGGTGGATTTAAAACAAGAAGGCGAAGAAAGAAAGTTCTTGAACAGGCAAAGGGCTATTACAGCGCAAAGAGCCGTCTATTCAGGATAGCAACAGAAGCGGTTGACAAGGCGCTGCAATATGCTTACAGAGACCGCAAGGTAAAAAAACGCGAGTTCAGGTCTCTCTGGATTATAAGGATCAATGCGGCTGTCCGGGCAGCAGGTTTGACTTACAGTCAATTTATTACAGGGGTCAAAAAGGCAAAGATTGCTCTAAACAGGAAAGCATTGGCTGATCTGGCTTACAATGATCCAAAGGCATTCAGCGAACTCACAGAGTCAGTTAAGAAAAAACTTGCTGCATAAAAGAGGCGGCAGCTCACCCCATGCTTGACACAGACTCTTTCAAAAAGGCGTTTCTCGCAGAATTAGATAAGGCTGCGTCTACATCTGAGCTTCAGCAGGTGCGGATTAAATACCTCGGGAAAAAGGGATTACTGACAGCTCAGCTTAAAAACCTTTCTACAATGCCTGCTGAAGAAAAACGGTCTTTTGGGAAAGTGGTAAATGAGCTTAAAGGATTCGTTGAAAACGAGATCGCCTTAAAAGAATCTGCTCTGGGCAATGCAGACCTTAAGAAGAGACTCTCATCAGAGACTATAGATGTAACGCTTCCGGGCAAATACACGCCTGTAGGCAGGGAACATCCGATAAATAAAGTTCTGCGGGAGATTGAAGATATTTTTATTTCAATGGGTTTCGGCATTGAAGAGGGACCGCAGGTTGAACTTGATTACTATAACTTTGAAGCATTGAACATGCCGAAAGACCACCCTGCGCGGGACATGCAGGATACATTCTACATCACAGATGACGTGATACTTAGGACTCACACCTCTCCTGTTCAGATAAGGACAATGGAAAAAAAGAAACCGCCACTGAGATTCATTGCGCCAGGCAAGGTTTACAGATGCGACGCTGATATTTCCCATACGCCCATGTTTCATCAGGTTGAAGGCCTTATGGTTGATACAGATATCTCTTTCAGCGACCTCAAAGGCGTGCTTGAAACATTCATCCACAGGATATTCAGTCCCGAGACTCCTGTACGATTCAGACCGAGTTTCTTCCCGTTTACAGAACCATCAGCAGAGGTTGACATCGGCTGCATATTCTGCGAAGGCAGTGGCTGTCAGGTGTGCAAGGGAACAGGATGGCTTGAGATACTCGGCGCCGGCATGGTAAACCCGCGAGTCTTTGAAATGGTGGGATATAATCCTGAAATCTATACCGGCTTCGCATTCGGCATGGGCGTGGAAAGAATAACCATGCTCAAATATGGGATTGATGATATCAGGCTGTTTTTTGAGAATGATCTAAGGTTTTTAAGGCAGTTTTAGAGACTCATTACTCGCCTAAAATGATTAGCCCTGTTTGACTAACTCACCTGTAATTCACAAACTCCATATGTATCCCAAAATCCTTCCCTTTGAGCATTGTGATGACTAATTGTAAGTCGTCAATTTTTTTGGCTCTGACTCTCAACTGGTCTTTCTGTATCTCTGCCTGAACTTTCATCTTTGAATCCTTAATAATCTTCGCAATCTCCTTTGCCTTTTCCTGCGCTATTCCCTGCTGAAGCTTTATGACCTGCCTTACTGTGCCTCCTGCTGCCGATTCAATCTTGCCGTACTCAAGGGATTTAAGCGATACACCGCGCTTCACGAGTTTTGACTGGAGTATGTCTACTACGCTCTTTATTTTGTTCTCATCGTCGGAGATGAGGGTAATCTCTGCATTTTCTTTGCTGAAATTAATGCTGCTCTTGCTCCCCTTAAAATCAAACCTCTGGCTCATCTCTTTCATTGCCTGCTGAACAGAGTTTAATACCTCCTGCATGTCAACCTTGCTCACTATGTCAAAAGAATGTTCATCTGCCATCTGCAAACCTCCCCATTATTAGTTTACCGCCGGTTTTTCATTTTTAAAAGTTAATCCTGATATGCGGTGAATTGTCTCTCTGAATCTTCTCATGTGAGAGCCTTCCCAATATATGCTCCCGCAGTCCCCGCATTTAAGAAATTTATCAAAATGTATATAAACATGCTCAGGCACCAGCCCCTTCACTTCCTCTCTCTCTAATCCGCCGATGAGAGCGCCATTACACTTCACACACCTGCTGATGCTAAACTCTTTTATGTTCAGGGCTGTTATTGTCTCAATTAGCTGCTCAAGCGTATTATTTGAACTGATAAGAAGAAGATCGCTGAGATTCTTGAACTGCAAAAAATGCGTATCCCTTGTGAGAATAAATCTGTCTTGCTGTCTTGCAATCTTAAGAAGACCGGCATCGCTTTTGTCAGAGTAATAAAGCGTATCAAAACCCAGCATCCTGAGCCACCTTGCAAGCCGGCCAAGCATTGCATCTGCTATAAATCTAAGGTTTAGAGTGTTTAGTTCGGAGTTTGGAGTTTTTATTTCATTCCTGACTCCTAACTCCGAACTCATAATTTTTTATTCTTCTGGAGGAGTAGGTTCTGCAGACGCAAATAACTGCTGTATTTCCCTCTTCACAAATGTATTCCGGTATTTTGCTATACCTGTACCCGCAGGAATAACTCTCCCCATTATCACATTTTCTTTCAGCCCCCTGAGTTCATCAACAGAGCCGTTTATGGCAGCCTCTGTAAGAACCCTTGTAGTTTCCTGGAAGGATGCTGCAGATACAAAACTCTCTGTTGCGAGAGACGCCTTGGTTATGCCTAAAAGCAATGGCTTGGCCTGCGCAGGCTTTTTGCCTTTTTCTTTTATCTTTGCATTTTCTTCCTGGAACACCACCCTGTCCACCTGTTCTCCTATCAACAAGTTTGTGTCTCCGGGGTCTTCAATCCTTACTTTCTTCATCATCTGCCTGACAATAACCTCAATGTGTTTATCGTTTATAGAAACGCCCTGCAGACGATAAACCTTCTGAACCTCATCAACAAGATATCTCTGAAGTTCCTTGGGTCC
>JAZDJF010000005.1:0-5197 GCA_043804165.1 Nitrospirota bacterium | reverse complement strand
ATAACCTCAATGTGTTTATCGTTTATAGAAACGCCCTGCAGACGATAAACCTTCTGAACCTCATCAACAAGATATCTCTGAAGTTCCTTGGGTCCCAGAATATCAAGTATGCTATGCGGATTTACCGCTCCATCCATTAACGGCTCGCCTGCCTTGACCCAGTCTCCTTCATGGACGCTGACATGTTTGCCCTTTGGTATGAGGTATTCTCTTGATTCGCTGCTTCCC
Organism: Nitrospirota bacterium; assembly: GCA_043804165.1. GTDB lineage: Bacteria > Nitrospirota > Thermodesulfovibrionia > Thermodesulfovibrionales > UBA1546 > UBA1546. The sequence goes on along the minus strand of JAZDJF010000005.1, from coordinate 4,969 downwards.
TTAACTACAACAACCCTCATGCCTTTATGCGCGCCCTTGAATTCCACCATGCCGTCAATCTCCGTAACAATTGCCTGCTCTTTTGGCCGCCTTGCCTCAAACAGTTCCGCAACCCTCGGAAGACCGCCTGTTATATCCTTTGTCTTTGTGGTTTCACGAGGCATCTTCGCAAGGATATCGCCGGGAGCAACAATTTGATTTCTGTCAACAAGTATATGCGCTCCTGCCGGCAGCAGATACCGCGCAAGGTTGCCTGTCGAAGGAATCTTGAGCGTTACCTTGCCATGCTCATCCTTTATTGATATCCTGGGCCTCATGTTGGTGGGATAATCAATAATAACCTTATGGGAAAGGCCTGTCATCTCATCCACTTCTTCCTTAATAGTCACGTTCTCAGCAATATCGCCAAGGGCTATTCTCCCCCCTACCTCTGTCAGTATAGGAGTTGAATAAGGATCCCATTCAACCAGCCTCTGAGCAATTTCCACCTTCTGCCCGTTGCCGACGAGAAGTTTTGCTCCATAGACGACAGGGTATTTCTCTTTTTCCCTTCCCTTTAAATCTACAACAGCAATGCTTCCGTTTCTGTTTATCACGACCAGCAAACCTTCCCTGTTTTTAACTGTGCTTATATTTACGAACTTTATAGTCCCTGAGTTCTTTGCCTCAAGCACTGTCTGTTCAACGATTTTTGAAACTGCTCCACCTATATGGAACGTCCTCATTGTCAGCTGGGTGCCTGGTTCGCCTATGGACTGGGCCGCTATGACTCCTACTGCTTCTCCGAGTTCAACATTCTCGCCCCTTGCAAGGTCTCTTCCATAACATGCTGCGCACGCGCCAAATATGGACTGGCAGGTAAGAACAGACCTTATCTTTGCCCTGTCTATTCCGGCATCTATTATTTTTTGGGTCAGTTCTTCATCTATCGGACTATTCTTGCCTGCAATTTTCTCTTTTGATATCGGGTCTTTTATGTCTTCAGCAATTGTCCTTCCCAGAATCCTTTCTTCCAGAGGCTGAATTATTTCACCACCCTCTATAAGGGAAGTAACAACTATCCCGTCACTAGTGCCGCAATCCTCCTCCATTATAATTACATCCTGGGCAACATCAACCAGCCTCCTCGTAAGGTACCCTGAGTTAGCTGTTTTCAAAGCTGTGTCAGCAAGGCCTTTTCTTGCGCCATGTGTAGAGATGAAGTACTGCAGCGGGGTTAGGCCTTCCCTGAAGTTTGCTGTAATCGGCGTTTCAATAATCTCGCCGGAAGGCTTCGCCATAAGGCCTCTCATGCCTGCAAGCTGCCTTATCTGCGCTGTGCTTCCCCTCGCCCCTGAATCAGCCATCATAAAGATGCTGTTAAATGACCTTCTTTCCTGGAGGTCTTCCTCTGAAAATTTCTTGCCGTCTTCTGCGCCGAGTTCCTTCATCATCTCATCGGCTATTTCTTCTGTGACATTAGCCCATATATCTATTACCTTATTGTACCGCTCGCCCTGGGTGATAAGCCCATCTCCATACTGCTTCTGCACGTCAATAACTTCATGCTCGGCTTCTCTTATAAGTTCCGCCTTCTTGGATGGTATATGCATATCCGCCATGCATATGGACACCCCTGACTTTGTGGCATACTCAAATCCGAGTTTCTTAATATTATCAAGAAACACAACCGTTGCCCTCTTGCCGGCATTTGCATAGGAGTATTCTATTATCTTTGTGAGTTCCTTCTTGGTAAGCGTCTTGTTAACAGAAGAAAACGGAATTGCCTCCGGAACTATCTCGCTGAACAGCGCCCTTCCGCATGTGCTGTCAACAAACTGCCCGTCCATCTTCACCTTTATCCTTGCATGTTCATCGAGGACTCCTGCGTCATAAGCAATTCTCACATCCTCTGCCCCGGAAAACACCTTGCCCTCGCCTTTTGCGCCTATCTTCTCTTTCGTCAGATAATATATTCCAAGAACCATGTCCTGCGTAGGCACAAGTATCGGTTTTCCGTTCGCAGGCGAAAGGATATTATTAACAGCCATCATCAGAACCCGCGCCTCTATCTGCGCTTCTATTGACAATGGCACATGAACTGCCATCTGGTCACCGTCAAAATCAGCATTGAATGCAGTACAGACCAAGGGATGAAGCTTTATTGCCTTGCCTTCAACAAGAATGGGATCAAATGCCTGGATACCAAGCCTGTGAAGGGTAGGAGCGCGGTTTAAAAGCACAGGATGTTCTCTGATAACCTCTTCCAGCGCATCCCATACCTCAGGCTGTTCTTTTTCAACAAGCTTTTTTGCAGCCTTTATAGTGGTGGCATAGCCCTTTTCCTCAAGCCTGCTGAAAACAAGAGGCTTAAAGAGTTCCAGCGCCATCCTCTTGGGAAGACCGCACTGGTGAAGCCTAAGCTCAGGGCCTACGACAATAACAGACCTGCCTGAATAGTCAACACGTTTTCCTAAAAGATTCTGGCGGAAACGTCCCTGCTTTCCTTTTATCATGTCACTCAGAGACTTCAATGGCCTCTTCGTTGCCGTCTTCAATACACGGCCTCTCCTGCCGTTATCAAACAAGGCATCAACTGCCTCCTGAAGCATCCTTTTCTCGTTCTTTATGATTACGCTTGGAGCCTTTAATTCCATCAGCCTCTTTAATCTGTTATTTCTGTTTATAACCCTCCGGTAAAGGTCATTCAGGTCTGATGTCGCAAACCTTCCGCCTTCAAGCGGCACCAACGGCCTGAGGTCAGGCGGCAGAACCGGTATTACATCCATTATCATCCACTCAGGCTTGTTACCTGAATTCTTGAAAGACTCTACAACCTTGAGCCTCTTGGTGAGTTTCTTTTTAATGCCAAGGGATAATGTTTCTCTTATCTTATGCTTCAGTTCTTTACTGAGAGCATCAAGGTCAACTCTCCTGAGAAGTTCCCTTATTGCCTCAGCGCCCATTCCTGCTTTGAATCTTGTCCCAAGCTCTGCGCTCTTTTTCTTATATTCGTCTTCTGTGAGAAGTTCTTTCTCCTTAAGATTTGTATCCCCGCAGTCAATCACAACATAGCTTTCAAAATACAGCGCCTTTTCAAGGTGCCGCATTGTCATATCAAGCAATGTGCCTATTCTGCTCGGCACGCCTTTGAGGAACCAGATATGCGCAACTGGAGTTGAAAGTTCAATATGCCCGAGCCTGTATCTTCTGACCTTGGACTGTATTACCTCAACGCCGCACTTATCGCATACAATACCCCTGTGCTTCATTCTCTTGTATTTTCCGCATATGCACTCCCAGTCCTTCATCGGGCCGAAGATTTTTGCACAGAAAAGGCCGTCACGCTCAGGCTTGAACGTGCGATAGTTTATCGTCTCAGGTTTCTTAACCTCTCCATAAGACCACTCCCTTATTTTTTCAGGCGAGGCAAGTTTAATTCTCAGCGCCTCATAGTCGGTCGGATTTTTCGGCCTTTGAAAAATAGTATAGGTTTCCTCTGCCAATCTATTCCCCCTTAACTTTTTTCTCCAGAAGCTCTACATCAAGCGCAAGGCTCTGGAGTTCTTTTATTAATACATGGAAAGACTCAGGAACGCCTGGCTCCAGAGTCGCATCTCCCTTAACTATTGCCTCATACATACGGGTTCTGCCGGTTACATCATCACTTTTTACAGTGAGGAATTCCTGCAGTGTATAGGCTGCGCCGTATGCCTCCAGCGCCCAGACTTCCATTTCACCCAGCCTCTGACCTCCGAACTGCGCCTTTCCTCCGAGCGGCTGCTGTGTCACCAGTGAATAAGGCCCTATTGAGCGCGCATGCATCTTGTCGTCAACAAGATGATGAAGTTTCAGCATATACATGTATCCGACAGTCACAGGCCTCTTGAATGGTTCGCCTGTCCTGCCGTCACAAAGTGTTATCTGACCTGTGCCGGGGAGTCCTGCCTTCTTCAGCATATCCTTTATCTCACCCTCTTTTGCTCCTTCAAATACAGGCGTTGCAACATAAATGCCCAGCGTCTTTGCCGCCCATCCCAGATGTGTTTCAAGTATCTGCCCTACATTCATTCTTGAAGGAACGCCCAGCGGGTTCAGGACTATATCCACAGGCGTGCCGTCAGGAAGATAAGGCATATCCTCATCGGGCAATACCATTGCCACTACGCCTTTATTTCCGTGCCTGCCCGCCATCTTATCGCCAATCTGCAGCTTGCGCTTCATGGCTATGTATACTTTAACAAGCTTGTTTACACCGGGCGGAAGCTCATCTCCTCTTTTAACCCTGTCAATGCGCTCATCATACCTTGATTCAAGATAGCGCACATACTGGTTTGCTTCATTGTTTACAATATCTATCTTTTCTTTCACATCAAAATCAGTTATCTTTACACTGATTAGATGCTCATTCTTGATTCTCTCTATCTGCTTTTCCGCAAGCTTTTTGCCCTTCTGGCATATAACTTCCTTTGTCTCAGAGTCTTTTACCTCATCTAAAACCTTCTGGTCAACAAGCAGATGTCTTATCTTGCGGAACTTATCTTCCTTTACTGTCCGTATTTCTTCCTCAAGGTCGCGCTGAAGCCCCAGAATATCTTCTTCCTCTATGCTCTTTGCCCTCCCGTCCTTCTCTGTGCCCTTTCTTGAAAACACCCTTGCATCTACAACCGTGCCCTCTATTCCAGGCGGCACATAAAGGCAGCTCTCCTTGACATCCTCAGCCTTTTCCCCGAATATGGCTCTTAAAAGTTTTTCCTCTGGAGTAAGCTGCGTCTCTCCTTTCGGCGTTACTTTCCCTACAAGTATATCGCCGGGCTTTACCTCAGCCCCGATTCTGATTATGCCGCTTTCATCCAGATCCTTAAGCGCTTCCTCTCCAACATTAGGGATATCTCTTGTGATTTCTTCAGGGCCGAGCTTTGTCTCTCTCGACTCCATTTCAAACTCTTCTATATGGACTGATGTGAAAACATCTTCTTTTACAAGCCTT
>JAZDJF010000004.1:0-5289 GCA_043804165.1 Nitrospirota bacterium | reverse complement strand
CAAGCCTGTCTTGGCAGATATTATTTTTATATATTCGTCCTCTGTAATATTGATATCAGCGGTCTTCTGAAGCTGCAGTATCTCTCCTTCTGTCATGCTCGTTGTTGCCCCTGAAAGGGCCTCCATTATCCTCTGATCTTTAAAGGACACAGCTTTTTTAAGGGCATTTGAATACAGAAAATCTCCGACCAGAATCACAATCTGATTCCCCCATACTGAATGGGCTGCTGCCCTTCCCCTCCGTATCTTTGCAGCGTCAACGACATCATCATGAAGCAGTGATGCCATATGTATCAGCTCTATGATGCCTGCAAGCGCTATATGTTCATCCCCTTTATAGCCTGCAAGCCTTGCGCTTGAAAGCAGGAAAAGCGGCCTTAATCTCTTGCCTCCGCTCTCAAGCAGATACTTGCCTATCATCGGTATAAGAGGAGCTTCGCTTTGGAACAGGTCTTTAAGTTTAGCCTCAACGAGACTTAATTCCTTTTCATACGCATCAAAAACCTTTTTAATATCTGTTGTCTTAATCATGTCAGTCGTAGTATCTTCTGCTTTACATTTTATGTAGTGTCATTCTGGCTTGTCCAGAATCGTTCCCCTTTTAAAAGAAGGATTCCCGACAAGCGGGAATGACAAAATTGTGCAAACTTATTTATGAGACACCACACTATAGCCTGAACTCATCAAGATTAACATCTTTCTTTGCCAATTTTCTAATGTCTTTCGGCCTGAATGCCCCCTTTTCAGTGATAATTGCCGTCACATATTTTGCCGGGGTAACATCAAATGCCATATTCCTCACTTTCACGTTGTCAGGCGCGATCTGGCATCTGCCGAATATATGCGTAACTTCCTCTGCGCCTCTTTCTTCTATCGGAATCTTATCGCCTGTCGGGATTGAAAAATCAATACTGCTGAGCGGCGCCGCAACATAAAACGGTATCTTATGCTCCCTGCAAAGGACTGCCACTGAATATGTCCCGATTTTGTTAGCCACATCTCCGTTCCTGACAGTCCTGTCAGTGCCGACAATAGCAAGGTCTATCTCGCCCTTTTTCATGAGGGCGCCTGCAGAGTTGTCCGTTATAAGTGTAACAGGCACACCTGCCTGCATAAGCTCCCATGCGGTAAGCCTTGCTCCCTGAAGCACTGGCCTTGTCTCATCAGCTATGACCTGTATTTTTTTCCCCTGTTCTATTGCGACAAATATCGGCGCTGTTGCCGTGCCGTATCCGCCAGTTGCAAGACAGCCTGCATTGCAGTGAGTGAGAACTGTATCACCGTCTTTTATAAACTGCGAGCCCCATCTTCCTATCGCCTTATTAACTTCAATGTCTTCCTCGTGTATCTTTTTTGCCTCTTCAATGAGAAGTTCCTTTAACCGATTCACCGATTCACCGCGTCTCTCCTTTAAAAGCCTTTTTATCCTTTCAACAGCCCATTTTATATTTACTGCCGTAGGCCTTGTTGAAAGCATGACATCAAATATGGTCTCTATGCCTTTTATGAATTCCCTGTAATTCTTTGCCTTTATATCCTGTGCGCCGAGAGCTATCCCCATTGCAGCTGCTATGCCGATTGCAGGCGCGCCCCTTATCCAGAGTTTTTTTATGCCCTCGGCAATGATATGATAATCAGTGCATTCAATATATTTGACCTCAAGCGGAAGCCTGCTCTGATCAAGCATTATAACTTTCCCGTCTTTCCACTCTATTGCCTTTACCCCGTTAGAAAGCCCCACCACTTTGGGTGGAGATATATCAATAAATCTATTTTTTATTGAAAGGGCGGGGTCTAAAGTCCCGTCCTTTCTAACGGGGTTTACCATTAAATCTTTCCTCCTGCAGGCATTATGCTCGTAACCACAAAAAATACAGTGAGACAGATTATAACCACTACTGTGCCCCAAGTTATGTAATTATAACTCTTCGGGTTTACATATTCTCCCATTATCTTTGCGTTGTTCACCAGCGACAGCGCATATATTAAAACAAAAGGAAGCAGAATGCCGTTTACAACAGACGCTAAAATCATAAGAAAGACCAGCGGTGCATTCGGGATCAATATCACCAACGCAGAAACAACTATGAGCGCTGTGTATATCCACATAAACTGAGGCGCCTCTCTGAATGTCTTGTTAACGCCTGCTTCCCACCCCATTGCCTCGCATATATAATATGCTGTTGCCAGCGGAACTATTATCACTCCAAGAAGCGAACCGTTGGCAAGGCAGAGAGCGAAGATGAAAGACGCATATTCTCCTGCTAAAGGTTTGAGCGCGATAGCTGCCTCTGATGCCTCGTTTATCCTTATGCCTAACGGAAAAAGCGTGGCTGCACATGTAACTATAATGAAAAATGCAATTATGTCCGTTATAGAACAGCCTATAATCACATCAAGTCTGGATGCTTTATAATCCTCTTTTCTTATCCCCTTCTCTGCAATGGATGACTGGAGATAAAACTGCATCCAGGGTGTTATAGTTGTGCCTATTATAGCTATGCTGAGTATTGCATATTCGGAATCCCACTTTATCTGAGGCACAAATGTGTTCTTGAAAACAGGAACCCAGTCAGGTTTTGCCATGAATCCTGAGATAACATATCCGAAATATAAAAGACAGGCAAAGAGCAGCACCCTCTCAACTGCCCTGTAACTGCCTTTTGTAACGAGAAACCACACAGAAACCGCACCTACAGGAACCATTACGTATTTGCTTAATCCAAGGATTTCCATTGACGCTGCCCAGCCTGCAAAATTAGCTATTGTAGTCCCAAAATTTGCAACAAGAAGGGCTGCCATCATATAGAATGTTGACTTTACGCCATAGTTTTCTCTGATAAGATCCGAAAGCCCTTTGCCTGTAACAACTCCCATCCTTGCAACCATCTCCTGAATCACAACAAGCGCTACAGTAGTTGGAATCAATGTCCAGAGCAGTAAATATCCGAACCTTGCGCCTGCCACAGAATAAGTGGTAATCCCGCTTGCATCATTATCTATATTCGCAGTTATGATGCCGGGCCCCATTACGCTCAGGAAGAGGAGAACTTTTTTGCTAAATTTCATCGGAACATACCTCTTAATATTTTCATACCCTTCTTCTCTTATGCTTTGCTGCTGGAGGCAAAATCCTGTCAATAATATCATCAACTGTAACAATGCCGAGCATAAATCCTTCGCTGTCAACAACCGGAAGCGCAACAAGGTTATACTTTGATATAATACCGGCAACCTGCATTTCATCAGTCTCAGGCGTGACTGACTTGAACTTGGTTACCATAATATCTGACAGCCTTGTTTCAGGCGGAGAAAGCAGAATTTCCCTGAGCGACACTACCCCCTTGAGTTTCTCTTCTGCATCCGTTACATATATGTAATAGATGGTCTCAACTTCTTCTGCATCTCTTCTGAAACTTTCGATAGCCTCTTTTACGCTCGTTTCAGGCCTGTATGCTATAAACGCATTTGTCATAATACCGCCTGCTGTGTCTTCTTCATGCCCCATAAGTTCCTGAATGTCCTCTGCGTCCTCTTTTTCAAGACTGCCGAGAATTTCCTGCGCCTTTTCTGCGGACAGGTTGCTTATGACATCAGCAGCTTCATCAGGAGACATCTCCTCTATTATGTCAGCGGCTTTATCAGTATCCATTCCTGTTATTATTGCCGCCTGTGTATCAGGTTCAAGTTCTGAAAGCGCCTCAGCAGCAGTTTCTGCATCAAGGGCTTTAAAAAATGTAGCGCCCTCTTTATGGGAGACCTGGCTTATTATCGCTGCCAGATCCGCAGGATGCAGTTCAGCCACCATCTGTCTTGGAACTGTGAGTGATATTGCAGTAAGTTTTGGTTCCAGCGGCTGTATATAATTCCAGCTTATAAGATTGTACGGCAGCTGTGTTCTGAAAAGCCTCATCAGATCTTCTCCGCCTCTTTCAACTCCGAGCCTCCTCATTATTCCCCTCATTCCCACATCAACAGCTAAAAGCACCGCCTCTGTGTTAAGCCCCTCAAGCTTTACATCATTAACCCTCACAACCTTTGCTCCATTTGCGTCAACTATCTGCTTATCAAAAATATCCCTTGCCACAAGGAGGTCTTTCTCGCTGAGTTCGTAGGACTGAAGCCTTGCGCCGTAAATATTCGCAGCGATTATTCTTTTATTGAATATACTCAAATCACTCCATGGGAGATTAAAGAGCTTTCTTTTCTTCTCGATAACAAGGTTGGAAATCTTTGGCAATGGGTCGCCTTTAACAACAACAAGGTCCTTTACCCTGCCGAGTTCTTCACCTCTCGGGTCAAGGACAGGCTTTCTTAATATTTCACTTACAAAAAGTTCACTAAAAAAAGGCATCTCTAACTCCTGAAATTTTCTTGATTGCTGATTATAAAGTATAGCTCACCGGTTTTTATTTCGGCAATACGAAAATAAACTGAATATGGGCAGATGCCATTGCGCGGCATCAAAAAGGATAAAAGTTCGTAAGGAGGCTGCGGCTGGATTGAGGCAAGATTCACGGGTCTAATTTTAGAGCAGCAGAGCAATAGAGCAACAGTCCAGCAGTCAAAAACAAGTTTCACTAAAAACTACTGCTCTACTGAGCTACTGCGCTACTGCTCTAATGTTAAAGTAGTTTAATATTGCCGAGAGACAGACGCAGCCTCCTGAAAGGGTATTTCAAGGTGAACGATTTATATGTTGTTTATATCTTCTTTAAATTGCTTACCCTCACTCCAATGAGCCTCACCTTCTTTTTAAGCTCTATCTTTCCCAACGCCTCAAATACAGCCTTCCTTATTATTTCATTGGAGCCTGTAAATTCATCCATTGTCTTTGCGCGAGTATAGGTTTTGAAATCCTCAAACCTTACCTTCAAGGTTACTGTCTTACAGAGGTGTTTTGACTGTTTGATATCCTCAGCCACTTCCTTTGTCAGTGATGCAAGTGTCCTTGCTATGGTCTGCCAGTCATTAGTATCCCTCTGAAAAGTAACCTCTCTGCTTGAAGACTTAGGCTCCCAGTGTGTTACCAATGGACTTTCGTCTATGCCCCTTGAACCCCCATAAAGATAATTCCCGTAAGAATTGCCAAAATGTACAACCGAATCTTCAAGTGACATGGCAGCCAGTTCACCGATAATATTTATACCAATACTCTTCAGATAAGCCTCTGTTTTTGGCCCAACCCCCCAGAGCTTTCTGACAGGCAAGGGCCAGATTAATTTCTCAATGTCACCTTCTCTGATTATTGTAAGCCCATCAGGCTTTTGAAGGTCAGACGCAATCTTT
>JAZDJF010000003.1:0-2963 GCA_043804165.1 Nitrospirota bacterium | reverse complement strand
CAGGGGCTGGTGTTTCTATATGTCTCGAAACAGTTTCCATCACGGTTTCCGGTTGAGACACATCTGCTCTTTCATCCTCAAGAGGCGTGTTCTCTTCCATGACCCTTATCCCATCCTTGGGTTGAATCTCGGCTGATTCATCAGAAATCTCATAGCTAAGGCAGCACATAAGCCTGCCGCAGATTCCTGACAGCTTGCTCATGTTGAGTACGAGTTCCTGTTGTTTTGCCATTTTGATGGATATTGGCTCAAATGACGTAAGGAATGTCCTGCAGCATAGTTCTCTGCCGCACATTCCAAAACCTCCGATTATCTTTGCCTCATCCCTAACCCCTATCTGTCTCATTTCTATGCGCGTCTTGAACTTTGCAGCGAGGTCTTTTACAAGCTCCCTGAAATCTATTCTTCCGTCCGCAGTGAAATAAAAAACTATTCGTTTTTTGTCCAGAGTAGATTCCGTAAACACAAGCTTCATCGGAAGTCCCCTCGCCATAATCCTCTCAATGCAATAATCCTTCGCCTCTTTCTCAAAAGCCTCGTTATCCTGTTTTTGCTTAAAGTCTTCCTCTGTTGCTTTTCTCAGCACTTTCCTCAGTTCTCTGGCAGATGTCTCAACTGTGCGCCTCCCTATAATTACGCTCCCTATGCTCAAACCAAGGTCAGACTCAACTACTACGCAGTCTCCTTTTTTAAATTCCGCGCCTGAACCATTGACCTCAAAGTCGTAAATCTTTCCGCAGTCCTTAAATCTTATTCCGATAACGTCAGGCATTTTATATCCCTCACAAATTAGGTAACAGGTATCAGGCGTCAGGTATCAGCAAAAAACTAACACCTAAACCCTAACGCCTAATCCCTTTATTATTGTTGTTACATAATTCCATGTAATTGATTTGTTCAGGTTAAAGCCAAGATAACCCTTCAAAAATGATAGTCTGCCGTAAATGTCTATTATATCTTTCATCTCTATCGCTTTGCTCATCTCAGCGAATCTGTCTTTAAGGTCTGTATTTATCAGCATGTCGCTTTTCCCTGTTATCTTTAATACAGCAATATCCCTTAAGAGCATGAATGCCTTATTAAACCATAATTCCATCTCTTCCTTGTCTGCCCATGTCTCTTTATTTCTGCCTCCTGACATTTCCCCGAAAAGATTGAAAAACCAGTCCCTCTCTTCTATGAGGTCGCTTGAGATTGCAAGTCCGGGCCTTCCCATGGAAAGCCTTGAAAGAGTTGACAGTTGGGAATCGGTAATCTCCGCATCCTGATTGTCAATTGCCCTTATGACCTCTTTACATTGCTCAGGAGCCAGAGGTGAAAAATTTATCCTGGAGCATCTTGACCTTATTGTTTCAGGCAGTCTGTCAGGGCTTGCTGAGATAAGAATTATGATGCTCTGAGGAGGAGGTTCCTCAAGTGTTTTAAGAAATGCATTTGCGGCAGACGGATTCATTGTCTCTGCGTCATCAACAATCACGACTTTTCTTTTCCCCTCGTAAGGCGCAAGCGAGAGAACCTCTTCAATCATCCTTATCTCATCAACCCGTATCTCTCCCTTTTCAGGCGCTGCCATGAGAAAGTCAGGGTGTGTCCGCGAGTCTATTTTCTTGCAAGAAGAGCACTCATCACAGCAGTCAATTCGTGATGCGTGATCCGTAATGCGTAATGAGTTTTTATCTTTTATCCCATCACGCATTACGCTTAACGCTTCACGGCTGTTTTGGCAGTTCAAAGTCTTTGCAAGATTAATCGCAGTGAGCTTTTTGCCTATTCCTGATTCACCGGCAAAGAGATATGCCGAGGGAATCCTGTTCCTGACCATTGTGCCAAGCAGGATATTAATTGCTTTCTTCTGTCCTATAATATCTTTGAACGCCATATCAAAACTCAAGATTTTTCAGAAAGTGCAGAACTGCTGACCTTGTTTTTGTCTCTGTTTCTCCCTTAAAGCATTATAACTTTATGGGAAATAGATTGACAAGTGGAATGTGGGGAATTGCTTAATATTTCAGTTCAGCCTTCTTCTGATTAGCCACAACAATAAGCACAAAGTTCTCCGCATCAAGATATTTTCCGGCAACACGTTGCACATCTTCTTTAGTTACTGCATTTATGAAAGAAACGTATTTTTCTGCATAATCAAGTCCGAGATTATAAAACTCAACAGTTGCGAGGAAATCTGCAATCTTCCTGCTGGTGTCAAGTCTCATTGGAAAGCTCCCTGTAAGATAGTCTTTCGCTCCTGAAAGTTCCTCGTCAGAGACTTTCTCTTCTCTGATTTTTTCTATCTGTTTCACTATCTCTTCTGTCGCTGTATTTGCCGATTCATTTTTTGTCTGTACTTCCGCCTGGAATAAACCCTTTTCCTTGCTTGTGGTAAAAAAACTTCTGACATCATAAGCAAGCCCCATCTCATCTCTTATCTTTTGCATAAGCCTTGATGAAAAACCACCGCTGCCGAGTATGTAGTTCATAACAGAGACAGCATAGTAATTAGGGTTGTCCCTGCTTATTCCGAGATGCCCGATGATTATAGTCGCTTGTGTAACGTCTCTGTCTATCTTCACGGCCTTTTTTGTTTTCTCCTCGTTCATGGGATGGATTTTCCTCTCAGGCAGTTCAGCTATTTTCCATGAATCAAGATATTTTTTAATAAGAGAATTTAATTCAGCAGGCGTCAGGTCTCCGACAACTGAAAGTATCGCATTGTTGGGGATGAAGTATTTTGAATGAAACCTCAAAAGGTCTTTCCGCGTTATTCCTGAAAGGGTTTCTGTAGAGCCTTCCACGAGCCTGCTGTAAGGATGTTCTCCGAAGACCTCTTTCTTAAATGAACGCTCTGCAAGAAAAGAAGGGTCTTCTTCCATCTGTTTCAGAGAGCCTTTTATCAGTTCTCTTTTCCTTTCAAGTTCTTCCTGCGGGAATACAGGGTTCAGAAGTATATCCGAGAAAATTTCAAAGCC
>JAZDJF010000002.1:0-9668 GCA_043804165.1 Nitrospirota bacterium | reverse complement strand
ATTTATTTTTAAACTATTTCTGCATTTTCATAAATCTTAAATCCTAAGTGCGTTATTAGTCAATTGCTTTCCACGCTCGCAATGACAGGTAGCGAAGGGTTCAGAATGACAAAAACAGGATTTTGGCTGAAAAATTGGCATAAAGATTGCTTATAAAATTTTAGTTGCAATTTATAAAATCAGAAGTTATAATTAAACAGTTAACCTCTATCGCAAGGAGTAAAATATGGCAAGGAAATTGCACACACACTCCTAATTTAAAAATATGTCTTCAAAAAATAACTGCATTTTCAGCCACTCTAGCACTGATTCTTTCCTTGATTCTGTCAATTTCAGGGGATTCCTCTGCCAAGGTTACCGGTAATTGTGCCAATTGCCATACAATGCATAACAGCCAGGGTGGGACACACATGATAGCCTATCTGGCTCCTGGCGAGACTGATACCAGTCCTAAGCAATTACTCGTGCGTGGAACATGTCTTGGGTGCCATGGTATGGGTGGAGCGCAAAAGATTGTAACCATAGGTGGTAGTGCTATCCCACAGGTCTACCATACAGATACATTAGATTTAGCAGGTGGAAATTTTGCCTATATTACAACACCTGCTAAACGTGTAACTGCAGACGGAAACAGCGCCGGGCATAATGTAGTTGCCCTCGGACAAAATGAAACTATCCTGTTCTATCCTCCCGGGTCAGAATTTCATTCCCCTGGTGGAACTTATGTCTCAAGGACAAACCTCAGGTGTGCCGGGAAAAATGGTTGTCATGGCACTCGAGTTGATAATACAAAAACCGAACTACAGCAGTTAAAGGGATCTCACCATAAGAATGTAGATGGCAAGTGCGACACTGCTACGGAGAACTACAACTCCTATCGGTTTCTGAGGGGTGTAAAGGGGCTTGAAAATACAGGCACCTATAAGTGGCAGAATTATAATTCTACTAATCATAACGAATATTATGGAGCTATTACTCCTATGAGCAGCGGTGCCTGCGCTTCCTGTCATGGAGCTGGTATGGCTGCTATGCCTGCCAACAAGACCATAAGCGGGTTCTGTGGCACATGTCATGGGAACTTCCATTCACTCGAGGGTATAGGCGGGAATACATCCTCACCATTTACAAGACATCCGACCGATATAGTCCTGAAAGGGAGCGGAGAATATGTAGCGTATACGACTTACAGTATTCAGGCCCCTGTTGCCAGGCCAACAGTCTATGATACCCCAAGTAGTGTAGTTACTCCAGGCACGGACGTTGTCATGTGTCTCTCATGTCATGCTGCTCATGCTACTCCATACGCAGATATACTTAAGTGGGACTATAGTGCCATGGTCGCTGGCGGCGGTGGGTCAGGAGGCTGCTTTACCTGCCATACCCAGAAAAAGAATCCTCCTTAAAATTTTTCTCAATTCTTGAAATTAAAATTTGTTATTCCCTGTAGTTTCAGGGCATGTTCTGATAGAAGAAGGATTGGGCGTAATTAAGGTTTCTGCGTGACCTTTCAGATCAGATTGCTACGTCGCTTTCGCTCTTCGCAATGACAATTGAGAATATCATTTCGGGATTTGTCATGCTGGCTTGTCCAGCATCCTTCTGCAGAGGGATTCCGAACAAGTCGGAATGACGGAAAACAGGGGAGTCCTACGCGCGGGAATGACTCAATACAGCGAAAATGTTACGATATAACTATGCAATTTGTTGATTATGTGTATATAAAGTCATTGATCAGACCTTCGTAATTAACTACAATATTTGACAAATTAGCAATATGTAGTTAAAATGTAGTTAATTATGAGCGTCATCAGGAAAACTTTAGAGGAAAACTACATCTTTTTTGTCAGGGAGCTTGCCCGCATAAATGAAGAAATCAAAAAGCTTCCGGCTGGAAACATCTCTGCCAAAAAGATTGGAAAAGCAACTTATTATTATCATCAGTGGAGGGAAGGGAAAAAAGTAAGGTCTGTTTCTCTGGGGGTAGAGGCGCCGTCTGATTTAATAGAAAGCATAAACAGAAGAAAATTATTAGAAAGTCAGAGGAATGAGATATCAGATAACATCGCCGTTATCGCCCGTGCTATTGACATCCAGAAGATTACGGCAGAAGAAATAATAAAGGTTTTTTCTCAGAATGGAATAATAACGACTCTGGTTGGTTCTTATTATCTTCCTGTCCTTAAAGAGGATTTTGGATTCAATCTTCCCACTATTAAAACGCAGGATATAGACTTCCTTATAAAACTGCCTTACAAAGGCAAGGCAGTGGATATTGAATCGCTTCTTAAACCCATGGGTTTTTCAATAGCGTTTAACCCTGACGGCTCTACTTACTTTACAAATGGTGTTTTTAAGATTGAATTTTTGACTCCTGAAAAAGGAAGGGGCGCTGACAAGGCTGTTCCTATTAAGCTTCTTAATATAAAAGCTATGTCTTTAAGATATCTTCAGATGTTGTTTGACCAGCAGATTAACATAAAAAAGGAAGGATACACATATATAGTGCCGAGTCCGTGGGTGTTTGCATATCATAAAATACTGATTTCAGAGAAAAGAAAGTCGAAAGACAAAAAGGAAAAGGACATTTTACAGGTAAATGCAATTTTGCGGGAGATATTCAAGAGGCCTGATACAGCGAAGAAGGCTGCATCATATCTGGAAACACTTCCGCCAAAGTGGAAGAAAGATATTAAAAACTATTTATTTAAAAATGTTCCAGACATCTCTTTATGAAGTCTGAAAAGGATTTAAAATATCATGCAATTTGTTGATTATACGAAAATTTATGTTAAGGCTGGAGACGGCGGAAGAGGCTGCGTCAGCTTCAGGAGGGAGAAGTATGTGCCGAGAGGAGGCCCTAATGGCGGAGACGGCGGAAGGGGAGGGCATATCATATTCAGAGCAAGCAGGGAATTGAATACGCTTCTTGACCTCAGATATCAGAGGGAATACAAAGCAAAAAGAGGCCAGCACGGCATGGGGAAGAAAATGCACGGCAAAAATGGTGAAGACAGGATTATTCCTGTGCCTGTTGGCACTGTTATAAAAGATGCGGATACAGAAGAAGTACTTGCAGACATTGACAGTGAGGGCGTAGAAACCATAATAGCAAAAGGGGGCAGGGGCGGTCAGGGAAATGCTCACTTTGCAACTCCAACAAGGCAGGCGCCAAAATTTGCACAGCCCGGAGAAGAAGGCGAAGAAGAAAATCTTATTATTGAGTTAAAACTCCTTGCCGATGTCGGCTTGATAGGGCTTCCCAACGCAGGCAAATCAACGCTTATCTCTGTAATATCATCTGCGAGGCCAAAGATTGCGGATTATCCGTTCACAACTCTTACGCCGAATCTCGGAGTTGTGAAACTCAAAGATTTCAGGAGTTTTGTTGTTGCAGATATTCCCGGACTCATAGAAGGAGCGCACAGAGGCGCAGGATTAGGGTTTCAGTTTTTAAGGCACGTAGAACGCACCTCCTTGCTCCTTCATCTCGTTGATGCCTCTGATATGTCTGAAAGCGACCCCGTGGAAGACTTAAAAAAGATAAACAAAGAGCTTGAGCTTTACAGTGCAAAGCTCTTAAAGAAAACGCAGGCGGTTGTCGGAACAAAAACAGACATTGCCATAGAGAAGAAAAGGCTCAGGAAGCTCGCAAGATACTGCAAATCAAAAAACATTGATTTCTTCCCTGTATCAGCAGTAACCGGGAAGGGCATAAAAGAACTCTTGCTTTATCTGTCCACAAGGATAGAAGGGAACAAATAAAAATTTCAGGAAACAACAGACCGGTTAAGATTACAAGAGAGGCAGCATTGAAATTCTTTTATTATCTCTGCCGAATTATCTGTTGAGCAGTCATCTGTAACTATAACGTCAAAGTTGTCATATTCTGATGAGAATGCAGCTTCAAGGCATCTGCCGATAGTGGAACTTTCATTGTAGTTAGGGATAATAACAGAGATACGTTTATTCATAAAATTCTTTTTTTCTGTCATTGAAGAGGTTATTGAAGGAATTAAGATTCTTGTCTCTTGCCTTCTCAATATTTATTTCTACAATGGTCAGTTCTTCACTGTCTCCTGATGCCCTGTAGAGTATTTCTCCCATGGGTGAGGTAATCTGGCTCTTGCCTATAAACGTAAGCTTTTCTTTGTCTCCTCTTTGTTCACTGCCTATTCTGTTTGCAGTCACAGCGAACACCCTGTTCTCAATGCATCTTGTCACCATGGCATCAGGGCAATGAGGAAGAATGAGATTTGAAGGATGGGCAATGATATCGGCGCCTCTTAATGCAAGTGTCCGCGCTGATTCAGGGAAGAACCAGTCAAAGCATATCATTATCCCGATATTTCCAATAGGTGTCTGCCATACTTTAAAACCTGTATCGCCTGAAGAAAACCAGAGTTTTTCTTCATAAAAAAGATGTGTTTTTCTGTAAACACCAATGAATCCATCCGGACCCGTAAGCACTGCTGAATTGTATATCTTTCCTTCATTGTTCTCAGCGATACCTGCTGCGATATAAGCCTTTTTATTTGCCGACAGCTTGCTGAGGGCGTTTGTGGTGAAGTCTGACGGGATTTTTTCAGAAAGTGATTTTGCCTCTTCTTTTGAGGTGAACTGATAGCCTGTGTTGAACAGTTCAGGAAGAACTAACAAGTCTGTTTCTACGGATGCGGCAGCATCAAGAACCTTTTGCAGATTGTGTTTTATATTTCCGAATTCGGGCGTAAACTGATAAAAACCGACTTTCATATAACTATACCCACATTATCCCGGGAAATGCATTTGACAGGGGCATAGGTGAGTGAAAAGTCTTTTGCAGCAACACCTTAAACATGCCATGATCAATTCTTGATGCGCATAATTTTATGCAGGCAGCCTTTGTGAATTGCATCATGGCATAAGATAATTCCTGTTGTATCTAAAGACTTTGAAGACATCTATGCCGCTGTGCTTTAAGGTTAATTGCATTTTTCGGGTTAAGGAATTTCTATCTCTTTTTTAGGGTGAATACATGACATCTAATTGAGTTAAAATATATTCATGGGGATTGATTTAAGCAAAGATATGCAGTTTGCATCCACCGCAGGTGAAGAAGAACTAAAACCGCTTGTATATCACAAATCCTCTGAGGTTATTGCAATGCTCATCAACAATAAAAACCTTACTGAAGACCTTGCCACCATAATAACAGGCAGGAAAAATTTTGACTCCAGAATACTTGAATCCCTCCTGTCTCCCTTAACCCGAATAATGCATTTTGGGGGTTAAGATACTTCCACTTTTTCCTTATTTGCTTTTGCAGCCCTTTTGAATACAAATTTGCCATTCTTAAAATCAGCCCCCACAACATCCCCTTCTTTAAATGTCTTATCGAGAATGCTCAAAGCCAAAGGGTTAAGTATCTCCTTTTGGATAGCCCTTTTTAATGGCCTTGCGCCGTAAACAGGATCAAACCCTGTCTCTGCAAGATGCTCTTTTGCGGCATCTGTCAGGGTTATATCTATATTCTTTTCCATTATGTATTTCTTCATTCTGCTAACCTGTATCTCAACAATCTCCTTCAGAAGCTGCATTGAAAGGGGATTGAATATAACAATCTCATCAACCCTGTTAATGAATTCAGGCTTGAAAAATGCCTTAAGGTCTGCCATCACCTTATCCTTCATCTCTTTATTATTTTCTTCCTCGGCAGAACCCCAGTATGCAACAGGCCTCTTCGTCCTCTCTGTAAGGAGTTCCTGTATATGCATGCTCCCGCTATTTGACGTCATTATCAGAACCGTATTTTTGAAATCAACTGTCCTTCCATGTCCGTCTGTAAGCCTCCCGTCATCAAGCACCTGCAAAAGCAGATTGAAGACCTCAGGATGCGCTTTTTCTATTTCATCAAAGAGCACCACAGTATAAGGCCTTCTCCTGATTGCCTCTGTAAGCTGTCCTCCTTCTTCATATCCGACATAGCCCGGAGGCGCGCCGATGAGTCTTGAGACTGTATGCCTCTCCTGATACTCAGACATATCAATACGCACCATTGCGTTTTCATCATCAAACAAAAACTCAGCCAAAGCCCTTGCAATCTCTGTCTTTCCAACCCCTGTGGGACCGAGGAATATAAACGAACCGATTGGGCGGTTAGGATCCTGAATCCCTGCCCTTGAACGCCTGACTGCATTTGAAACAGCCGCTATTGCCTCATCCTGTCCCACAACCCTGAGCCTGAGTCTTTCTTCCATCCTGAGAAGTTTCTGAATCTCTCCTTCAAGCATCCTTGAAATAGGCACGCCTGTCCATTTTGAGATGACTTCTGCTATGTCTTCTTCATCAACCTCTTCTTTGAGCATCTTTCTTCTTTCCTGAACACCGGCAAGTTTTTTATTCTCACCCTCAAGTGATTTCTGGAGTTCAAGGAGCTTTCCGTACCTCAGTTCTGATGCCTTTGTCAGGTCTCCTTCACGTTCAGCGCGCTCTGATTCTATCTTTGTCTTTTCAATCTGCTCTTTAATATCTCTTATCCTTGAGATTATCTCTTTCTCAGCAAGCCATTGCGCCCTGAGTTCGTCCCTTTTGCTCTGAAGCTCTGCCATTTCCTTTTTTATCTTATTAAGCTTTTCCTTTGCATCTTTTGAATCTTCTTTCATAACAGCCTGTTTTTCCATCTCATGCTGGCGGAGTTTTCTCTCAATTTCGTCAAGCTCAACAGGCATGCTGTCTATCTCCATTCTGAGTTTTGACGCTGACTCATCAATTAAATCTATCGCCTTATCAGGAAGAAACCTGTCAGAGATATATCTATGAGAAAGAACAGCGGCAGATATCAGAGCCGAATCCTTTATCTTCACTCCGTGATGCACCTCGTATTTTTCCTTGAGCCCGCGGAGGATTGATATTGTGTCCTCAACAGAGGGTTCTTTGATGTAAACAGGCTGGAACCGCCTCTCCAAAGCAGGGTCTTTTTCTATGTGCTTTCTGTATTCATCAAGCGTTGTTGCGCCAACGCATCTTAGTTCTCCCCTTGCAAGAGCGGGTTTAAGCATATTGGATGCATCTATCGCTCCTTCTGCCGCGCCTGCTCCTACAACAGTATGAAGCTCATCTATGAAAAGTATAATCCTGCCCTCTGCCTGCTCAATCTCTTTAAGAACAGCCTTAAGCCTTTCTTCAAACTCGCCGCGGTATTTTGAGCCGGCAACAAGCGATCCCATATCAAGGGCAACAACACGCTTGTCCTTAAGCGTTTCCGGCACATCTCCTGCGACAACCCTCTGCGCAAGCCCTTCAGCAATTGCAGTCTTTCCAACGCCGGGCTCTCCTATGAGAACAGGATTGTTCTTTGTCCTTCTTGAAAGCACCTGTATAATGCGCCTTATCTCATCATCCCTTCCGATAACAGGGTCAAGCTTTCCTTTCCTTGCAAGCTCTGTCAGGTCACGGCTGTAACGTGCAATAGCCTGATATTTATCCTCAGGGTTCGGGTCTGTAACGCGCTGCGCGCCTCTGATTTCTCGCATCGCAGACATTGCCTTGTCAGCGGTAACGCCGTATCTTTTTAACAGCTCTGAGCATGGGCCGCCCGCTGATATAAGAGACAGCAGCAGATGTTCAACGCTCACATATTCATCTGTCAGATGTTCCGCCTCTTTGAAAGCTTCTTCTATCACATTTTTTAATCTCTGTGAAATATATATCTGTCCAGCAGGAGTTGCGCCAAGAACCTTCGGGAATTTTTCTATCTCCTCTTCAACATCCCTCTGAAGAGTATTTGAATCAACCCCAAGCCTTGTCAATATCTGAGGTGCGATCCCCTCTTTATCATTAAGCAGGGCTAACAGCAGGTGTTCAGGCTGGAGTTCCTGATTCCCTTTTCTTTCAGCAAGCCTCTGCGCCTCCTGCACAGCCTCCTGACTCTTTATTGTCAATTTATCCATCCTCATTTAACCCTCCGTTATGCGTAATCCGAAATGCGTAATGGGTTGAAGGAATTATTTTTTACTCATTACTCATCACGCATCACTCATTACGAGTTTTATTCTTCGCTGAAAATCCTTTTTATTCTTTCTTCAAAATCATGCTTCATATCCTCATCAAGCAGACGCATCATCTCTTCCATCTCATGCTGAAGCGCTTCACCCCTCTGTCTCATCCTTAAAATAATGTCCACGCCTGCCTTATTCACTCCGAGTTCTTTGGTAAGGCTCAGCACAAAATTAAGCCTTTCCACGTCCTCTTCAGAATACAGCCTCAGCCGTTTTGTCCTGCGGGGTATCACAAACCCTTCCCTTTCATACATCCTTAATGTCTGAGGGTGCACTCCGAGCATCTCTGCCACAACGCTTATCACATATAAAGGCTGTTTTTTGTCCCTTTCGGTCATTGCCTTTTCCCTGTAATATCTTTTCTTGGATTTTCTTTATACAATGCCTCTATCTCTTTTATCGCATCTTTTGCCCTGCTGTTGATATCTTTTGGCACAACTATCTTTGCAATTACATATTGATTGCCCCTCGCTGCTGTCCTTGGCGAAGGAAAACCCTTTCCGGAAAGCTTAAACTTCTGCCCCCCTTGCGTTCCGGATGGAATAGTCATCACTGCGCTTCCGTCTATTGTAGGGACTTCAATCTTTGCGCCGAGCGCCGCCTCGCCGAATGTAATCGGCAAATCCACATAAATGTCATTTTCCTTTCGCGCAAATACAGGATGCAGCCTTACAGTCATCTCTATACGCAAATCTCCCGGAGGGCCGCCTGCCTCGCCTCTGCCTCCCATGCCCTTAAGTTTCACTATTGAACCGGTATCAACACCGGCAGGTATTTTTGCCTTTATTGTATCTGTCTGGAGTGTCTTTCCCCTGCCGTTACACGCCTTGCATGTTTTCGTAATCTTCCTTCCGCTTCCCCCGCATGATGTGCATGTCTGGGACATCCTGAAAAAACCTTTTGATGTTTGAAGCTTCCCGCTTCCTTTGCATCTATCACATGTCTGATAGGACTCAGCGCCTGTTCCATTGCACGCACTGCATGGGGTTTCTCTTGTAATGGTAACAGGACGCGTAACGCCTGTGAATGCATCTTCCAAAGAGAGTTCAATAGCCATGAACATATCAGCGCCTTTTCTCGCGAATTGTCCATGCCTTCTGTCTGCTCCGAAGATGTCGGAAAAAACATCTCCGAATCCGCCAAAATCAGAGGTCTCGCCGAAATCAGGCCTTGCCCCTTCAAACCATGGTCCGCCTGCCTCAAAAGGAGATTTGCCGAACTGGTTATAATCAGCCCGTTTCTTTTCATCGCCGAGCACACTGTATGCCTCGTTTATCTCCTTGAATTTATGTTCTGAGGTTTTGTCGCCTAGATTAAGGTCAGGGTGATATTTTCGCGCAAGCTTCCTGTACGCCTTTTTTATCTCGTCCTGAGAGGCGTTTTTGGTTACGCCGAGCATCTCATAGTAGTCTTTAACTGCAGGTGCCATGTATCCTCTCTCTCTGAGTCGTAGACCGATTCTGTCCTTCCAATAACCTTATCAAACCTCAACCCTAATTTAAATACCCAAAAATAAGCAGACAAGAGCCCACTTGTTCATATCATAACAAGTGAGTCAATTCGTGTCAAGTAAATAGCAATGATGCATTACATAATCTCAGGAGCATTGCAAGGGTAACGATTTACCCAAAA
>JAZDJF010000001.1:0-4230 GCA_043804165.1 Nitrospirota bacterium | reverse complement strand
AAAGCACCCTTGAGGTAAGAGACAGGGCAGTAAAAGCAGTGGACAACCTATTAAGCAATCACAACAGCGAGCATATAGCAATTGTTGCACACGGAGGCGTGAACAGGATAATCCTCTGCCATATAATGGGAATCCCTCTGGAAAATATATTCAGGATTGAACAGGATTTTGCAGCAGTGAACATAATAGAGTTCTGGGAAAAGTATCCGGTGGTGAAGTTAATTAACGGAGTCTGCATTGGCTAAGGCATTGATGATTCAGGGTACAGGCTCCGGCGCAGGAAAAAGCCTGCTCGTTGCCGCCTTATGCAGGATTTTTAAAGACAGAGGATTAAATGCGGCCCCGTTCAAAGCACAGAACATGGCATTGAATTCTTGTATAACACTTGAAGGCGGAGAGATTGGCAGGGCGCAGGCGCTTCAGGCAGAGGCAGCAAAGATAGAGCCGACAGTAGATATGAACCCGATATTGCTCAAGGCATCCGGTGAGGCGGGATCGCAGGTTATTATCCATGGCAAGGTTCATTCAACCATGAAAGCAAAAGAATATCATGCATTCGTAAAAGGTGAGGGGGATTTCAAAAGGGGGACAAAGTCCCCATTTTGCAGTGAGGCATGGGATGCTGTTAAAGCATCATTCAACAGGCTTTCTAAAAAACATGAACTGATAATAATGGAGGGCGCCGGAAGCCCTGCGGAAATAAATCTCATGGATGTTGACATTGTGAATATGTCCATTGCGAAACATGCAAAAGCGCCTGTAATTTTAGTCGGTGATATAGATAAGGGTGGTGTGTTTGCATCGCTTTATGGAACCGTTAAACTCCTCGGTAAAGACAGCAGGCACATTAAGGCATATGTGATAAATAAATTCCGCGGAGACCTGTCAATTCTCAAGCCCGGACTTGAGATAATTAGCGAAAAGACTGGAAAACCAGTGATAGGCGTATTGCCTTACATTGACAATATTGGGTTGCCTGAAGAAGACGGATTATCGCTGCAAGGCAGCAATTCAAAATTCATCCCGATTTATTCGGGACAAAATTCAAAATCAGAAAAGATAAAAATCAAAATAGTTATATTGCACCTTCAATATATTTCCAACTTCACTGATTTTGATCCTTTTTTGTATGAGCCTGATGTTGAGATTGTTTATTCCAGAAACACAGCAGAGATAGAGAATGCTGACATGGTAATTATTCCCGGTTCAAAAAATACTGTAAAAGACCTTATGTTCCTGAATGAGACCCGTCTTGATGAAAGCATTAAACGGGCTTATTCAAAAGGCATACAGATTATGGGCATGTGCGGCGGATACCAGATGCTCGGCAAAAAGATATACGACCCTCATGGCATTGAAAGTCCACATAAAAAGGTGGATGGAATAGGACTGTTGAATATAGAGACAACCTTTGAAAAAGAAAAGACGACCTGCAGGGTGGAAGCAGAATTAATACAGCCGATGCAAGATACAGGATACACGATACAAGACAAAATAAAACATGCATCATGCATCATGCATCATGCATCCTTACCTCTAAAAGGTTATGAAATTCATATGGGCGCAAGTAGCGGCGATATTGGACTGTTTAAAGTCAGAAGGCTTTCCTTAAACTCGTCACTCGTCACTCGTCACTCGTCACTCATTCTTGATGGTTCTATAAACGGCAACTGCTGGGGGACATATATCCATGGAATCTTTGAGAACGATTCATTCAGAAGGGGAATAATAAATTCTATTAGAGAGCAAGGGGGGCTTCCTCCCATTGATTCAACCATAAAGTATTCTGAAATGAAAGAAAAGGCGATTGACAACCTCGCTGATATTGTGAAACAGAATTTAGATATGGATTTTATAAATAAGGTTATTGGGTTATGATAAATTATCTTCAATATGTACCATTAATTATTCATCCTTCGGCATTAAGTATTTCTCCTGTCCTTCTGATGCTGGCGTTCCTGCTTGACCTCGCTATCGGAGATCCCAGATGGCTGCCGCATCCTGTAAGAATAATTGGAGTGGCAATAAGCAGAACAGAAATATATTTGAGAAAGCTAAAAGCAAATGAAAAACTTAAAGGTATTCTCTTGGTGGCTGCAATTGTCTGCATAACATTTGTCGGCACATGGTTTGTGTTTCGCATCTTATTACATATGTCTTTGACTTCTCACTTCCTGCTTCTTACTTCTTACTTGTTACTTGTTTATCTTACTTCAACCACAATCGCCATCCGTGAATTAATTAACTCCGCAAGAGCAGTGATTGAAGCTGTAAAAAACAGGAATATCGAATCCGCAAGGGAAAGGCTCTCAATGATTGTTGGACGTGACACCCACAACCTCACAGAAAAAGAGATACTTAAGGCAACAATAGAGAGCCTCGCTGAAAACCTCTCAGACGGTGTTATAGCTCCTATATTCTATCTCGTTGTCGGAGGGCTTCCGCTTGCCATGGCATATAAGGCTATAAACACGCTCGATTCCATGGTCGGATATAAGAATGATAGATATATGCGCTTCGGATGGGCAGCAGCCAGACTGGATGATATTGCCAATTATATACCTGCAAGGATAACCGGCATATTAATTGTTGTAGTATCTTTCTTTGTTTCCCGTTCACTGTCTACTATTCACTGTTCACTATTCACTATGTTACGCGACGGCAGGAAACACTTGAGCCCAAACAGCGGGATGCCTGAGGCTGCGATGGCAGGCGCGCTCGGAATCAGAATGGGAGGCCCATCCGTATACAGAGGTATTTTTATTGAAAAGCCATACATCGGCAATGTAAGGACAGAGGATTACATCAGGGCATCCGAGCAGGCTATAGCTATTGTAAAGGCATCCTCTATTTTAGGCATTGCAGCAGCCATATCAGTCTTATTCTTAGTAGGAGGGGCGTGATGCAGGAAACTCATGGAGGGAACATCTACATCCTTTCAGAAAAACTTCGTCTGAATGAAAAGGACATAATAGATTTTAGCGCATCTATTAATCCTCTTGGCGTTCCTAAAAGCGTCAATTCAGTGATAAAAGACAATATAAAGTATCTGCATAATTACCCTGACCCGGATGCGAAAAGATTAAGGCTGCAGATAGCAAAGCAACACAAGATAAATCCTGAATCCATCATACCCGGCAATGGCAGCACAGAGCTGATCTACCTTGTTGCCCGTGCATTGAGGCCTGAGAGGCTTCTTATCCCTGCGCCGACATTCTCTGAATATGAGAGGGCGTGCAGAATCAGTTATGAGTTAAGAGTTAGGAGTTATGAGTTAAAAAAAGAAAACAATTTTGATATAAATCCCGATGAATTTATCGAGACAATGGGGGAAATAGCAAAAACAACAACTAACTCTAAACTCCGAACTCTGAACTCTGAACTCTGCACTCAAACCATGGCTTTTATCTGCAATCCCAACAACCCTACAGGCAGGGCGCTTAAAAAAGCTGCTGTGATAAAAATCGCAGATGCTTCAAAAAAACTTAAATGTTATCTCGTCGTTGACGAGGCGTTTATAGATTTTGTGCCGGAAGAAAGCGTAATCAAAGAGGTTGAAAAAAACCCGTATCTGATCGTCTTAAGATCGCTGACAAAATTTTATGCGTTGTCCGGCTTAAGAATTGGATACGGAGTATTCCCATTAAATATTATTGAATCCATAAAAAAGCATAAAGAGCCGTGGACTGTGAATGCCCTTGCACAAACAGCAGGGCTTGCAGCCTTCAAAGATATCGCATACAAAAAAAAGACATTCAGGGTAATCAAGCAGGAAAAAGATTTTCTGGAAAAGGAATTTAAAAGATTGGAGATTAGTTACATCCCGTCAGAGGCAAATTATTATTTATTAAGGATAAACAATGCAAAAAAAATAATATCTGCATTGAGAAACAAGAGCATTCTTGTAAGGGACTGTTCCAATTTCAAAGGACTTGACGGAAAATATATCAGAATTGCAGTTAAATCAAGGAAGGATAATATTTTGTTATTAAACTATCTTGAACAATTATTGAACTAATTTTAACTATGATAAAAGGTTTTGTAATAGCAGGCACTCATAGCGGGTGCGGAAAAACAACTATAACGCTGGGCCTTATGGCTGCCTTGAAGAAAAAGGGGCTGAAAGTCCAGCCATTCAAGGCAGGCCCTGATTTCATAGACACAGGACTTCACAGGCTTGTTACTGACAGGCATTCAAGAAACCTTGATGTATGGATGTGCGGCGATGAT